>DATHJB010000181.1 GCA_035316325.1 Acidimicrobiales bacterium | reverse complement strand
GCCGGGCTGACCGGGCTGACCGGGTTGACCCTGCGACCCCGGAGCACCGCCCTGGGTCGGCTGAGCGGGCTGACCCGGCGTCCCCGGGGCACTGGCCTGGGTCGGCTGACCGGTGCGGGCCGGGGTCCCGTAGGCGCCCTGGCCGGCCTGGGCCGCCGCCGGAGCGGGGGTCGTCGCGGCGGGGCGGACCGGTGGGGCGGGACGGGGGTCGGGATTGACCTGACCCGGAGGGGCCGGGCGAGCCGCCGCCCCGGCGGCACCAGCCGCCGCGGCGGCAGGCGGGCGCGCCCCCACCGGAGGCGACGGGCGGACGACACCCGGGGTCGGGGGTGCCGGACGGGCGGTGCCGGTGGCCATCGTCGGCGGCGGCGGGCGCTGGTCGGGCAGGACCGTCGTCACCGTCTCCGGCGTCGCCTGCCCCCGCTGCGCCGCCACGGCGATCGCGGCCCCGAACGAGATGGCGTCCTTGGGGTGGGCGTCGATGGCGATCGGGCGACCCAGCTCGGCCGCCACCATCTGCGCCACCAGCGGGATGCGCGACGACCCGCCCACCAGCAGCACCGCGCTGATGTCCTCGTCCGTCACGCCCGACGAGCGGATCGACCGCCGCAGCGCCACGATCGTCTCGTTGATCGCCGGCCGGATCATGTCCTCGAACTCCGACCGGGTGAGCCGCACCTCGGTCTGCAACGACGGCAGCAGCACCGGGATCGACACGTCGGTGTCGCTCGACAGCGCCTCCTTGGCGTCGATGCACTCCTGCCGCAGCCGGGACATCGCGGAGAGCGACGCCGGCTCCTCGACGTCCAGCCGCTCCAGGGCATCACCCAGCGCACCACGGACGTGGGCGAACACGGCCTCGTCGAAGTCGATACCGCCCAGCCGCTCGATGCCCTCGGGCGAGCCGATCAGGTCGAACCCGTCGGCCGACGCCCGGCGGCGCACCATGGCGGCGTCGAAGGTGCCGCCGCCCAGGTCGTACACGGCGACGACGGCGCCCGGGTCGAGACGCCGCTGCGAGGCGTAGAAGGTGGCGGCGGCGACGGGCTCGGGCAGCACCATGGCGACGTCGACGTCGACCTGTCGCACCGCCTGCCCCAGCAGGTCGAGTTTGTAGCGCCCCCAGTTGGCCGGGTGGGTGAGCGCCAGCGCCTGGGGTGCCCCGCCCTGCTGCTCCTGCACCCGGTCGAGCGACCAGCGCAGCACCCGGGCCATCAGCATCTCGGCGGCGTAGGGCGTGCCCCCGAGGATGATCGGCGTGGGGTCGCCAACCCGTCGCTTGAACTCCCGGCCGACCCGCCCCGGCTCCGACATGGCCCGCCGGGTGGCGGCCTCGCCCACCAGGATCTCGCCGTCGTCACGCAGGAACACCACGGAGGGTACGGACGCGGTGCGGTTGCCCAGCGTCAGCGCCTCGACCAAGCCGTCGCGCTCGATCGCTGCCGCGGTGTAGGTGGTGCCGAGGTCGATCCCGAGGTAGTAGGCCATTCCCGCTCCCTAGAGCCCGCGCGAAGGTAGCCGCGTGGGGTCGCGCCAGAGGGGCGACCGTACTACGACTCCACCGGGGGTAAGGCAGCCAGGGATCGGGCCCGCAGCAGCACCTCGTCGAGCATCGGCTCGGTCAGCCGACCGGTGAACGTGTTCTGCTGGCTGACGTGGAAGCTGGCGACGATGTGGCGCCCGTCGGCCAGCGGAACCACCACCCCGTGGCCGAACCGGGGACGGAGTCGGACGCCCAGCAGGTCGCACAGCACCTGGAAGCCGAACTGCCCCAGCGGAACGAAGACCCGCAGCGATGGCAGCAGCGCCAGCTCCCGGTCGAGGAACGGCCGGCACTGATCGCGCTCCGCCGGCGTCGGTTTGTTCGCCGGCGGCGCGCACCGCACCGGGGCGGTGATCCAGGCCCCCGTCAGCGCCAGCCCGTCGTCCCGCGCCACCGACGTCGGCTGGTTGGCGAACCCCGTGCGCCACAGGGCGGCGTAGAGGAACTCGCCGGAACGGTCGCCGGTGAACATCCGCCCGGTGCGGTTGGCCCCGTGCGCGGCCGGCGCCAGCCCGACGAGCGCCACCCGGGCCGCGGGGTCGCCGAAGCCCGGCACCGGCCGCGCCCAGTAGTCGTCGTCACGGAACGCCGCCCGCTTCTCCCGACCCACCTGCTCCCGCCACGCCACCAACCGGGGACAGGCGCGGCACCCGACCACGTCATCTGCGAGTTCGGCGAGTGAGTCCACAGGCGCTGACGATAGGTTGGCCGACCGATGGCACTGTCCCGGACTGGGGCGCGACGACGCGCCACGCCACCGACGTTGGTCGTGCTCGTCCGCCACGGGACGACCGCCACGACGGGCAAGGAGCTGCCGGGTCGGGCGTCGGGCCTCCACCTCTCCGACGCCGGCCAGCAGCAGGCCAAGGCCGCGGCCGCCCGCATCGCCGCGCTGCAGGACGACAAGCGCAAGGTCACGGCCGTCTACGCCTCGCCGCTGGAGCGCACCCGGGAGACGGCCGCGCCGATCGCCGACGGGCTCGACGTCGAGGTGAAGATCGAGCAGGGCCTCCTGGAGGTCGACATGGGCGAGTGGACCGGGCTGACCCTCGCCGCCGCCCGCAAGAAGCCCGAGTGGCGGACCATCCAGCGCTACCCGAGCTCCTTCCGCTTCCCCGGCGGCGAGTCGTTCCTGGAGATGCAGGCCCGCATGGTCGCCACGCTCGAGAAGCTGCGGGCCGACCACCCGGGCGAGGTCGTGGTGGCGGTGTCGCACGCCGACCCGATCCGCGTCGCCGTGGCCCATGCCCTGGGCACCCACCTCGACCTCTTCCAGCGCATCGTCGTGTCACCATGCTCGTTGACCGCCGTGGCGCTGGGCGACGACGGCCCTACCGTGCTCACGGTCAACTCCACCGACGACTCCCGCGCTCTGATCCCGCAGTAGCCGACGACACCGACGAACCGACCGAGACCCACATGAGCGACGATTCCTTCGAGTTCCCCGAAGCCGAGGTGTTCTGGCCGGGAGCCGAGGGCGACCCCGGCCAGCGGGTCTTCTTCCTGGTGGGCGGTTCGGGCGGTGAGCTGGCCTTCCTGAAGTGCGAGAAGCAGCAGGTCGCAGCGCTGGGCGAGTACCTGCGGGCGCTGCTCGACGACCTCACCCCCGACGTGAAGCCGGCCGACGGCCACGGCGACCTGGCGGCCCTTCCCTTCAAGTGGACGATCGGCGCCATCGGCGTCGCCTACGACGAGCCCGAGGACCGCATCGTGGTCGTCCTCGAGGAGCTGACCGACGAGGACAAGCCCGCCACGGCCCGCTTCTCGTTCAGCTGCGCCCAGGCCGCGGCGTTCGCCGACTACGCGCTCGAGCTCGTCGGCAGGGGACGCCCCGACTGCCAGTTCTGCGGCCGCCCCGCGGGCGACGAGGGACACGTGTGCCCACGGATGAACTGAATCTCCTCCGCCGGGGGCAGGTCGAGGTGCTGGGGCGGATGCCGTGGGGATCGAACGCGACGCTGCTCGCTCAGGTGTGCGGTGGGGGCGACAGCGAGAGCGCCGAGCGCGAGGGCGGCGGCGGCGAGGGCGGGTCGATCCAGGCGGTCTACAAGCCCCGCCGGGGCGAGCGGCCGCTGTGGGACTTCCCCGCCGGCCTCGACAAGCGCGAGGTCGCGGCCTACCAGCTGTCGGAGGCGCTGGGCTGGGGCATCGTCCCGGAGACCGTGCTGCGCGACGACCTGCCCTACGGCGTCGGCTCGCTGCAGCGCTTCGTGCCCTTCCAGACCGAGGAGCACTACTTCAGCCTCTACGAGGACGACGCCCACCACCCGCAGCTGCGCACGATCTGCTGCTTCGACCTGCTCGCCAACCAGACCGACCGCAAGAGCGGCCACTGCCTGCTGGCCCTGGAGGGCGGGCGTATCTGGGCGGTCGACAACGCCCTGTCGTTCCACGTCGAGCCGAAGCTACGCACGGTGATCTGGGAGTTCGGCGGCGAGGCGATCCCCGACCACCTCCGGGCCGACGCCGCCCGGCTGGTCGACCAGGGCCTCCCCGACGACCTGTGCGCCCTCCTCGACCCCGACGAGCGGGATGCCCTCCTGCGCCGTGCCCGCCACGTGGCCGACGACCGCAGCCGCTTCCCGATCGACGGCAGCGGCCGCGCCTACCCCTGGCCCCTCGTCTGACCCCACCCCGCAGCAAATTGCGTTCGAAAACCCGCATGGAGCGGGCAGACGAACGCAATTTCGGGATGGACGGGCGCTAACTCTGGCCGCTGGTCTGCAGCGGGGACGCCTGGGCGGCCCCGATCGAGCGGGCGGTCAGTGGGCTCGACGACGAGAACGCCGGGCGGGCCGACGCCGGCTGGCGGGTCATCCACTCCCGGAACCGTGACGCGGCGAGCGGCCGGCTCACGAGGAAGCCCTGCGCCTGGTCACATCCGAAGGCCCGCAGGATGTCCCAGCCGCCCTGGTCCTCGACGCCCTCGGCGACCGTGGTCAGCCCCAGGCCCCGGCCCAGCGCCAGCACCGAGCGGGTGATGGCCCGGTCCGTGTCGTCGTCGGCCATGCGGGCGACGAACGACCGGTCGACCTTGATCTCGTTGATCGGCAGCCGCCGCAGCCGGGCCAGCGACGCGTAGCCGGTGCCGAAGTCGTCGCAGGAGATCTTCACGCCCAGCTCCACCAGCGACTGCACCACGTCGAGCGACCGCTGCGACTCGCCGACCACCATCGTCTCGGTGATCTCCAGGGTGAGCGACGCGGCGGGCACGCCCAGCTCGTCGAGCAGCCGGGCCACGTCGGTGGCCAGGCGCCGGTCGACCAGGTTCCGCGCCGAGAGGTTCACGGCGACGCCCAGGTCCCAGCCGTGGTCACGCCAGCCCTTGCACTCGGCCAGGGCGTGCTGCATCACCCACATGGTCAGCGGCCGGATGGCCCCGGTGCGCTCGGCCACCTGCACGAGCTTCGACGGCCGCACCCGTCCCAGGCGCGGGTGGTACCAGCGCACGAGCGCCTCCGCACCACGGACTATGCCCGTGGCCATCTCGACCTTGGGCTGGTAGCAGACATCGATGTCGCCGCCACCGATCGCCGTCCACAGCTCGGTCCCGAGCTTGCGGACGGTGCGTTCGCCGTTCATGAGGCTCCCAGACGGAGGACTGCCGCCGTCCGCACCGTGCACGATGAGAGCAGCCACGTCAAGCAACTCCTGCTGAGGCCGGACCGGTGGCGGCACTGGCGGCTGGGCCGAGCACACGGTCGAGGTACGGGTTGGCGAAGCGTCCGGTGGGATCGAGCCGGGCGCGCACCGTCTGGAAGCGATCCCAAGCGGGATAGCGCGGGGCCAGCGTTTCGTGACTTTGGAAGTGCATCTTTCCCCAATGCGGCCGCCCGCCGTAGGTGTCCATGATTCCCTCGACGCCCGTGAAATAAGCGTCGAATGGCGTACCTCTGTAGACGTGCACGGCTACGTAGCCAGTCTCGCGGCCGTGCGCCGTCGAGAGCGGGATCTCGTCACCGGCCGTCATGCGCACCTCGACGGGGAAGCTCAGCTGCATGCCGAGCTGGTCGACCAGGGCACGGACCCGGTTGAGGGCCTCGGGGACGGCCTCCCGCGGGATGGCGTACTCCATCTCCAGGAAGTGCACGTACCGGGGGCTGGTGAAGACCTTGTCGGAGCGGTCGGTGTACTCGACGCGACCGCTGCTCGGGACGAGCTTGGCGACCCGCGGCACCAGCGACGGCCGCCAGCGTCCCACCCGGCAGGCGGCGCCGAACAGCACGTTGGTGACGAGCACGTCGTCGATCCACTCCTTGCGACGTGACCGGGGTTGCGCCGGCTCGTCGGTGCGCTGGTTGCGCTTGGTGAGCGCCCAGCCGGTGTGGGGGACCCAGAAGAACTCGAAGTGGTCGTTGCCCTCCACCAGCTCGTCGAGCTCGGCGAGCACCTCGTCGACCCGGCGGGGCTCCTCCACGGCGTGCAACCGGAACGCCGGCTCGCACTGCAGCGTGACGGTGGACAGCACGCCGAGCGCCCCGAGCCCGACGCGGGCGGAGTCGAAGACCTCGGCCTCGTGGGTGGGTGAGCAGTCGATCACCGATCCGTCGGCGGTGACGAGCCGCAGCCCGACGATCTGCGACGACAGGTTCCCGAAGCGCAGCCCGGTGCCGTGCGTGGCCGTCTGGGTGGCGCCGGCGATCGTCTGGCGGTCGATGTCGCCCATGTTCTGCAGAGCGAGGCCCCGGGCGTCGAGCTCCCGGCTCAGGCGGTGCAGCGGGATGCCGGCTTCGACGGTGACCGTCCGGCGCTCGGCGTCGTGGCCCAGGACCCGGCCGTAGTCGGAGAGATCGACCATGACGCCGTCCGTGCAGGCGATCGCGGTGAACGAGTGGCCGGCACCGACCACCTTCACGCGCCGATCCAGGGTGGCCGCGTCCTTCACCGTCTGGACCAGCTCGTCCTCGGTCGAGGGACGGGCGGACGCGACAGGGGCGCAGGCCTGGTTCCCGCCCCAGTTCGTCCAACTCCCGCGCGTCCCAGTGCGCATGGGCGGTCATCGTATGACGAATTTCGTCGGCGCTCACAGGTCGTCGCTCGAGAGCGGCATCGGGTATCACTATCCGGTGAAGTGGAAGCGTACGCAGAGCGATCACGTCGACGACATGCGTGGCATGTCCGGCGGCCGGCTGGGGATGGGCGCGGCGGCGGGCGGTGGGCTCATCGGGCTCGTCGTCCTGCTGCTCAACGTGCTCGGCGGCGGAGGAGGCGGCAACGTCGGTGACGTCCTCGGCCAGCTCGGGGGCGCCGTGCCGGCCGCAGAGCCGAGCGGCACCGCCGCGCCGCCGACCGAGGAGTCGGAGTTCGTCACGTTCCTCACCGAGGACGTGCAGGCGCTGTGGGACGACGAGTTCCAGCAGTCGGGCCGGCAGTACGAATACGCCCGCGTGAACATGTTCACGGGCCAGGTGCAGACCGGCTGCGGGCCGGCGACCTCGGCCGTCGGGCCCTTCTACTGCCCGGCCGACAAGGAGGTGTACATCGACCTCGACTTCTTCCGGGAGCTCAGCAGCCGCTTCGGCGCCCCCGGCGACTTCGCCCAGGCGTACGTGATCGCCCACGAGATCGGCCACCACGTGCAGAACCTGCTGGGGATCAGCGACGAGGTGCGCCAGGAGGAGCAGTCCGCGGGCTCGCAGGCGGAGGCCAACGAGTGGTCGGTGAAGCTGGAGCTGCAGGCCGACTGCCTGGCGGGCGTGTGGGCCCACTCCGTGTACGCCCGGGGCGATCTGGAGGCCGGCGACATCGAGGAGGGCCTGGCGGCCGCCCAGGGCGTCGGCGACGACCGCATCCAGGCCCAGGCCGGCATGTCCGTCAACCCCGAGACCTGGACCCACGGCTCCTCCACCCAACGCCAACGCTGGTTCGACGCCGGCTTCCAGTCCGGCCGCAGCGAAGACTGCGACACGTTCAGCAGCTAGCGCTCGGCCCGCCGCAACGCGGCCCGGATCCAGGGCATCTTGCCGGTGCTGTAGGCATCGACGTCGGTGGTGGTCCCGGCGAGTGCCTGCTTCATGGCCGCGTAGGCGTCGCGCTCGTCGGGGTGCGTCCGCAGCCAGTCGCGGAACCGCAGCGCCTCGCGCCAGACCGGGCCGGTCAGCGGCCGGACGTTGACGTTGACCGGTCGCCCCGGGTCGGCGTCGACCAGCACCTCCTCGGGGTGCTCGTCGCCGTTCCGGTCCTCGCCGAACCACTCTCCGGCGACGTGGACGAACCCGGCCTCCGGCGCTCGCCGGGCCACTCGGCGCCCCATGTCGAGGTCCGCCACGACGACCTGGATGTCGACGAGGTCCTTGGCCGGCAGGCCGGGCACCGACGTCGACCCGATGTGGTCGATCCGGACCACCGGGTCGCCGACGACGGCCACGAGGCGGGCGATCAGCCGCGCCGCCTGGGCCGGCCAGGTCGGGTCGGGCGGGGACAGCACTGCCTGGCGCCGGCGAGGCGCCCGCCGACCGGCGCGCAGGTTCGCCGCGAACGGTGCCAGCCGCCGCGCCCACAGCTCGTCGACGTCGCCCGGCTCGATGCGGACGTCGACCCTGGCCGGATCGACGTGTCCGACGCCCACCAGCAGGTGCGCGAACGATGGTGCCGCCAGCTCGCGGACGGCCGCCTCGTCGCCGGCGAGGGACTGCAGGCGGCCCGCCACGATCGCTCGTAGCGGGCCGTCCGGGCCGACGACGCCGACGTGGAGCGTCAGCGGGACTTGAGGGCTTCGACCAGCTTGGGGAGGACCTTGTGGACGTCGCCCACGATGCCGAGGTCGGCCACCGAGAAGATGGGGGCCTCGGGGTCCTTGTTGATCGCGATGATGTTCTTCGAGCCCTTCATGCCGACCAGGTGCTGCGTGGCACCCGAGATGCCGGCGGCGATGTAGACGGTGGGCTTCACCACCTTGCCGGTCTGGCCGACCTGGTAGCTGTAGGGCACCCAGCCGGCGTCGACGATGGCCCGGGAGGCGCCCGGCGCGGCCTTCAGCAGGCTCGCCAGCTCCTCGATGATGGCGTACTTGTCGGCCTCGCCCAGGCCCCGGCCGCCCGACACCACGATGTCGGCCTCGTCGAGCTTCGGGCCCGACGACTCCTCGACGTGGCGGTTGGTGACCTTGGCGGAACCGGGCTCGGGCACGTCGATGGTCTCGACGGCCGCGGCCCCGCCGCCCGACGCCTCGGCGGTGAACGACTTGGGCCGGAACAGGGCGATGTGCGGCCCGTCGACCGTGAACCGCGAGCGCACCAGCTTGGTGCCACCGAAGATCGGCTCGGTGACCACGAGGGCGTCGCCGTCGAGCGCCACGTCGACGTTGTTGGTGAGCACCGGCTTGTCGAGCGCCACCGACAGGCGGCCGGCGACGTCGCGGCCGTCGTAGGTGGTGCCGAACATGATCAGGTCGGGGGCGTTGCCGCCCGAGACCTGCGCGGCGATGGCCGAGGCGACCGGCACGCCCGACAGGCTGCCGCCCAGGTCGCCGGTGGCGTACACCTTGGTGGCGCCGTGGGCGCCCAGGTCGGCGGCGATGGCGTCGGCGTCAGCGCCGCCGTGCACGGCCTCGACGGTGCCGCCCAGCTCACGGGCCTTGGCGAGCATCTCGAGGGTGATGGGTGCGACCTTGCCGTCGGCGGCCTCGGCGAAGACCCAGATGCGGTTGAGAGTCATGGTTCTTCTGCTCCTGGGTCTCAGATGACCTTGAGGTCCTCGAGGAAGGACACGACACGCTGGTAGGCCTCGCCGTCGTCCTCGACCAGCTCACCGGCCTCACGGGCGGGGGCGTCGTCGACGGCGACGATCTCCTGGCCGGCGCCGGCGGCACCGACGGAGGACGGGTCGATGCCGAGGTCGGCGAGCGTCGGCTGGTCGACCGGCTTCGACTTCGCCGCCATGATCCCCTTGAACGAGGGGTAGCGGGGCTCGACCACGCCGGCGGTCACGGAGACCAGCGCCGGCAGCGGCGCCTCGACCTCGTCGTAACCCAGCTCGGTCTGCCGCTGGACCTTGACGGTGCCGTCCACGATCTCGACGTTCTTGGCGAAGGTGATCGACGGCAGGCCCAACAGCGCCGCGACCTGCTCGGGCACGGTGCCGGTGTAGCCGTCGCTCGACTCGGTGGCGGCGATCACCAGCTCGGGCTCGGCCCGCTTGATGGCCGCGGCCAGCACCTTGGCGGTGTCCAGCGCGCCGGCCCCCGAGAGGGCGTCGTCCGACACCAGGATCGCCTTGGCAGCACCCATGGCCAGAGCGGTGCGCAGACCCGAGGTCTCCCCACCGGGGGCCATGGAGACGAGGGTGACCTCGCCGCCGCCTGCCGCGTCCACCAACTGGAGGGCCATCTCGACGCCGTAGCTGTCGGACTCGTCGAGGATGAGCTTGCCGCTCCGGTCGAGGGTGTTGTCGGCCTCGAGCTTCCCGGGCTCCGCAGGGTCCGGGATCTGCTTCACGCACACGACCACGTTCATGGCGGTCATGGTGTCCGGTGATTCTCGACGTGTCCAAATCCAGCTCGCGAGGCACCCTCGCCGTAAGTGACCAGCGGGTAACTACTTGCCCCCTTACGCCGTCATCCGCCCATCCGGCGAGGCAGTACCCGTACCAACCACCCCGCCGCCGCCCGAAGCGGTCTCGGCTCCGCCGAGGCCGGTTAACTTCCGGACTCAGTGAAGATCCTGTTCCTGGTCAACTCGTCGGCGTCGTCGGTCACTCCCCGCAGCCGGGTCGTGATCCGCAAGGCCCTCTCGGCCGACCACGACGTGACCCTGGCCGAGACCAAGCGCCGCGGCCACGCCACCCGGCTGGCCCAGGGCGCCGCGGCCGCCGGATCGGAGGTGGTCGTCGTCCTCGGCGGCGACGGCACCCTCAACGAGGCCGCCAACGGGTTGGCCGGATCCGACTGCGCGCTGGCGGCGCTGCCCGGTGGGTCGACCAACGTGTTCGCCCGCACCGTCGGCCTGCCCAACGACCCGATCGAGGCGACCGGACAGCTCCTCGATGCTCTGGCCCGCCGGTCGATCCGCCGCATCGGGCTCGGGTCGGTCAACGGCCGCTACTTCCTGTTCCACACCGGCGTGGGGTTCGACGCCGCCGTGGTCGAGCAGGTGGAGAAGCGGGCCGAGCTGAAGCGCTACGCCGGCCACCCGCTGTTCGTCTACGCGGCGTTCGCCACCTGGCTGCGCCACTACGACCGCAGCCGCCCCCGCTTCGCCGTCGAGCACCCCACCGGCGAGACCATCGACGACGCCTACTTCACCATCGTGATGAACACGAGCCCCTACACGTACCTGGGCAACATCCCGCTCGACCTGGCACCCGAGCTGACCCTCGACGACGGCCTGGCCGCCGTCACCCTCCGCACGATGCGCTTCGCCCGCACCCTGCGCATCATCGGCTCCGCCCTCGGCAACGGGAAGCTCCTGCGCCGCAGCCGCTGGGTCGACTACCGCGTCGACGTGCCCGGCCTCACCATCCGCGGCTACGGCCCGGTCCCCTACCAGGTCGACGGCGACTACCTCGGCGAGTCCGAGAACTTCACCTTCCGCCACACCCCCAACGCCCTCGCCCTCGTCCTGCCGACTGATCTGTATCACGATTCGTGATACGATCGAGTCATGGTTCAGGCGATCTCGGTGCGGTTGGACGACGAATCCGAGCGTGCGCTCGAAAGGCTCGAGGCCACCGGGCTCTCGCGTTCCGAAGCGATCCGTCGGGCCCTGATCACGGCCGCTGATCGTCTGCGCCGCCGAGACGAGTTGACCGCCGAGGTGGCTGCTCTCGAAGCAGACGAGGCCGACCGTGACGAGATGCTGACGGTGGCTTCGCTGATGGAGTCGCTGCGTGCTCCGGGGTGACGTCTACCGACTCCAGGTTCCCCGACGCATCGGCCATGAACAGCAGGGCGATCGCTACGGCGTGGTGGTCCAGGCCGATGCCTTCCTCCCACGCTCGGTCGTGATCGTGGCGCCCACATCCCGTAGCGCCAGGACAGCGTCATTCCGGCCCGAGATCGAGGTCGCCGGCGATACCACCCGCGTGCTCGTCGAGCAGGTGGGTGCCGTTGATGCCAGCCGCCTCGGCGAGCTCGCCGGGCACCTGGCGCCCGAGGAGATGTGGGGCATCGACGACGCGCTCGCCACCGTGCTCGACCTGAGGTGAGCCGGCGGGGAACGGCAGGGCCTAACCGATGGGGAGGAGGCCGCCGAAGAGGAGGAACGTGTCGCTGGTGGGGCCCGAGGGGGCGAGGAGGGTGACGGTGACGTCGGTGATGCCGTCGAGGGTGTCGGGGGCGAAGGTCTGGAGCTCCTGAGCGGCGAGCACGCCGAAGGCCCGGGCGTCGCCGGGCGTCTCCTCGTCGCCCACGTCGAACTCGAGCCGCAGCTCGTCGTCGTCGACCGTCATCCGGGTGTCGTGGATGCCGGGGTACTCGCCCCGCAGCCGGCTGGCCAGCACCGCGGTGACGGTGTCGGGGTCGGACGTCTCGGTGGTCGCAGCGGCTGCCGTCGTCGTGGTGGTCGCGGTCGACTCGGGGCCCGACGAACGGGGCTCGTCGTCACCGCACGCCGCCAACAGGAGCAGACCCACGACCACGCATAGCGCTCGACGACTCACACACCGTTGTCTAGCCGCGCTCCAGCACCTCGAGGGCCAGAGCGGGCTCGTCGGTGATGATCCCGTCGACGCCGACGTCGGCCAGCCAGCGGATGCGGTCGGGGTCGTTGCTCGTCCAGCAGTTGACCCGGATGCCGGCGTCGTGGGCCCGAGCCACCAGGTCCGAGGTGACGGCAGTGTGGTGCGGGTGGAGGGCGCCGTAGCCGCCGGCCAACGCCTGGGCCACGGTGTCGGCCGCGTCGTCCACGTTCCACAGCAGCCAGCCCACGGCGACCTCGGGCGCGGCGCCGTCGAGCGCCTTGCGGGCCCGGTCGATCGTCGGCTGGTGGAAGCACGACACCACGTACGCCGCCCGCTCCACCGACGGTCGGGTCGCCAGCAACCCCGCCACCGCGTCGGCGATGCCCAGCGACTCGTCGAAGTCGCTGTCGTAGAGCCAGTTCTTGATCTCGACGTTCACCAGATCGAATCCGGCGCAGGCGTCGAGAACTGCGCCCAGATCGTCCACGGCGCCCGCGATCTCGGGCCATGATGTGTCCAGCAGGACGCGGCCGTCGGGCAGGACGGGGTCGTGCCACACGGCCAGATGGCCGTCGCCGACACGGCGGACGTCCAGCTCGACACCCTGCGCACCGACCTGGTGCGCAGCCGCGAACGACGGCACCCGGTTCTCCGCCGCAAGCCCTGGAGCGCCCTTGTGCCCGATTACCAGCGTCATGAACTTCTCGTTTCGATGTGGAAAAAAGTGCTTGCGAAAGTACCCATCCGACCGTTACTCTGACCCGGTCGCAGCCACACGCACTTAACGCAACAGCGGTGGCATGTGAAACTCGTCACAACCGGTGACCCGATCCGCCGTGGAGGTCCCGTGGCCCTGACGCAGAGCCGCACGCTATCCCTAACAATCGAGCGAGACGACTGGCGTGAGCACGCCGCGTGTCGCGACACAGACCCAGACCTCTTCTTCCCGGTGGGCACCACTGGCCCGGCGATCGAGCAGATCGACAACGCCAAAGCCGTCTGCCGGGAGTGTGAGGTACAGAAGACCTGCCTCGAGTACGCGCTGGTGACCAACCAGGACAGCGGCATCTGGGGCGGGACGTCCGAGGAAGAGCGCAGGGCGATCCGTCGCCAGCGTGTCGCCCGCCAGCGTCGCGCCAGCGCCTGACCTGCGGACCCGAAGCAATCAGCCACGAGTAAGAGCAATCAGCCACACGTAGTACCCGCAGTACTCAACCGCGCAGGGTCCGGGGCCCGTCACCCAGTCCCGACCTGCGGCGGTTGGATCGGCAGCGTGAGCGCCACCACGGTGCCCGGCCGGTCACCTGATCCGTCGCCGTTGGCGATGCTGATCTCCCCGCCCAGCTCGGTCTGCACCAGCGTGCGCACGATCGACAGGCCGAGCCCCGTGCTGGTCTCCAGGACGAACCCCTCGGGTAGCCCGGCGCCGTCGTCGACGACCAGCACCCGCACCTCCTTGTCCTCGTCGCGGGTGATCGTGACCCGCACGTGCGCCCCGGCGTCACCCAGCTCGAGGTCCTCCGGGTAGGCGTGGTCGACGGCGTTCTGGAACAGCTCGTTGAGCACCACCGCCAGCGGCGTGGCGATGCCGGCGGGCATCAGGCCCCCGTCGCCCTCCACCGTCACCGTGATCGGCCGCTCGGGCGTGGCCATGGCGTCCTGCACCATCGCCACCAGGGGCCGCACGATCTCGAGGAACGGCACGTCGTCGCCCACCTCCCGCGAGAGGATCTCGTGCACCAGGGCGATCGAGCGGATGCGGCGCACCGACTCCTCGATCGCCGCCTTCGCCTCCTTCGACTCCAGCCGCCGGCCCTGCAACCGCAACAGCGACGAGATCGTCTGCAGGTTGTTCTTCACCCGGTGGTGGATCTCGCGGATCGTGGCGTCCTTGGAGAGCAGCAGCAGGTCGCGGTGCCGCAGCTCGGAGATGTCGCGGAGCAGGACGACCGCTCCGGTGACGTCACGGTTGTCGACGATGGGGATGCAGCGCATCAGCACCGTGACCTCAGTACCCCGGGGGATCTCCTCGGTCACCGGGACGCCGATCTGGAAGGCCGTGTGCACCACGTTCTCCTCCAGGCCCACCTCGGAGAAGCGCAGGCCCTCGGCGTTGCCGTGGATGCCCAGGCGGTGGAGGGTCGACACGGCGTTGGGCGAGGCGTACTCCACCCGGCCGCTGTCGTCGAGCACGATCACACCGTCGCCGACCCGGGGCGCCTCCTTGGACTCGGAGTTCTCGGCGTCGAACGGGAAGTCGCCGGCGGCGATCATGCGGGCGAAGCGGTTGAAGACGTCGTGGTAGATGCGCTCCAGCTCGCCGGGCTGGCGGCCGATCGACGGCGCCGACTCCCGGGTCAGCACGGCGACGACCTCGCCCCGGTAGCGCACCGGGATGCACAGCATCCGCACCCGCTCCTTCAGCGGGGGGACGGTGATCTCGCCCTCGATGATCTCGCCCAGCTTGTAGGCCCTGGCGACCAGCGGCCGGTCGCTCTCCTCCAGCACGGTGCCGACCCAGTCGGCCCGGTACACGGTCTGCGCCGTGGTGGGTCGCACCTGGCCGAGCACCACGAAGCGGTTGCCGCCGTCCTCGCGGGGCTGGCCCACGACGGCGAACATCAGCAGGTCGGCGAAGCAGAAGTCGGCCAGCAGGCCCCAGCTCGCCAGCAGGCGCTGCAGGTGGGCCACCGCGGCCGGGTCGATCCGGGTGAAGAAGCGCGCCAGCTCGGCCAGGCTCGCCATCACGAGCGCGCTTTCGCTCGGGAACCCAGGGGACGCAGGGGAGCCGACATGACGGGCTTCATCGTTCCCGCCAGAGGTGCTCGCCCAACTCCAAGAGCCCTGCCAGATCCGTCACGTCGTGGTCAGCGTAGGGCACGGTGGCCACGACGTCGGCCCGTTTCGCCAGCTCCGCCCGCTGCTCCGCCTCCCGCTTGGCGACCAGCTGGAAGTTGAGGAAGCTCTCGCCCACCTCGTCGAGCACCCGTGCGACCTGGGACGACGCGCCGACCTCCGGCGGCAGCGCTTCGGCCAGCTTGTCGGCCTGGCTGCCGAGCCGCTGGGCGACGCCGGTGGTGCCCCGGGCGCGGAACCAGTCGGGCAGCACCTTGTTGAGCACGATGGCACCGAGGTGGAGGCGACGGGCGCTGAGCGCGTCGACGAAGAACTCGGCCTCGCGCACCGGCGCCGGCTCCAGCGTCGACACCACCACGAACGTGGTGCGCTTGTCGGCCAGCGTGCGGGTGACCGCCCGGGAGCGCTCGACGAAGCCGTCGTACATCGTCTGGAACAGCAGGAAGAACTCGGCGATGTCCTCCAGGAACTTCGAGCCGAGGATGCGGTCCGCCACGGTGTAGAAGGGGCGCGACGCCAGCGTCGCCAGACGGCTCCGGGCCGGCACGGTCAGCCAGCGCAGCAGGCGGCTCGAGAAGAAGTCGGCCA
Source organism: Acidimicrobiales bacterium (assembly GCA_035316325.1). NCBI lineage: Bacteria > Bacillati > Actinomycetota > Acidimicrobiia > Acidimicrobiales > Acidimicrobiales bacterium. Next base: position 20,516 of record DATHJB010000181.1, on the reverse strand, counting down.
TCCGCTCGGGGGCCTCCAGGAAGTCGATGGCGTTCCTGGTGGGCGGGGTGTCGACGATGATCAGGTCGTAGCGGCCCGAGCTGTGGATCTCGTAGAGGCGCTCCATGGCGACGTAGTCGTGGCTGTGCACGAAGCGGCCCGTGATGTTGACGTAGAGGGGGTTGGCGAGGATGGCGTCGCGGGTCTCGGTGTCGGGGGCGTGGGTGCGCACCAGGTCGTCCCACGACTGCTTCGTGTCGAGCATCGCCGCCCACAGCTCGCCCCTCGCCTCGACCCCGGCCGCGGCGAACAGCTCGGGCGGCACCCGCGTCTCGACGTTGCCGAACTCGTGGAGCCCGAGGGCGTTCGCCAGGCGCTTGGCGGGATCGACGGTGATCACCAGCACCTTGCCGCCCAGGTAGGCGCTGGCCATCGTGGCGAGCGACGCCGCCGTGGTGGTCTTGCCGACCCCACCGGAGCCGCAGCAGATCACGATCTCCTTGGCCGCCAGCAGCTCGTCGAGGGTCCCGGCCATCAGTACCCCAGCTCCGCGCCGAGGGCCGTGGCGATCTGGCGGGTGGCCCGCACGCCGTCGCTGCGCTTGAACAGCTCGGGGATGTACAGCAGCTCGGGGCCGTCGCCGATCCCGTGGCGGAGCGCGTTCAGGTGCCCGGCCCGGGTGCGGCGCAGGCGCACGGCCAGGTCGGCGCCGTCGAGCATGGGCTGCACGTCGCCGCCGGCCGCGTCGGCGAGCACGTCGGCCACCTCGGGCTGCTGGAGGCGGCGGAACACCTCCTCCTCACCGCGACCGAACAGCTCGGGCAGCACCCGGTTGACCACCACGGCGGCCAGGTCCACGTTCGTCTGCTCCCGCAGGCGGTCGGCCAGCTCGATCGTCTCGTTGACCGGCATCTCCTCGGGCGTCGCCACCACCACGACGCCGGTCTGCTGCGGGTCGCCGAGGATCTCCAGCATCCAGTCGGTCTGGTCGCGCACGGTGCCCACGTTCACCAGCTGCCGCATGGCCTCGGGCGCGCCCAGCTGGCCGACGATGTGGCCCGTGGCCGGCGCGTCGACCACCACCAGGTCCCACGCCCCAGAGCGGACCTCCCAGCACAGCTTGCCGACCACCAGGATCTCCTTGACCCCGGGGGCGGCGTTGGCGACGAAGTCGAACGTGCGGGCCAGCGGGCCCAGCCGGGCCACCAGCGGGAGCCGCAGCTGGAGGCGCAGGTACTCCCGCAGTGATTCCTCCGTGCTCATCGCCATCGCCCACAGGCCCGGGCTCACCTCCCGCTCGGCGAACTCGAGCGGGGACACCTCGAAGGCCTGGGCGACGCTGCCCTTGGCGTCGCTCTCGCAGAGCAGCACGCGCCGCCCGTTCTGCGCCGCCAGCAGGGCCAGGCCGGCCGCGACCGTCGTCTTGCCGACGCCGCCCTTCCCGGTGACGAACAGCAGGTTGCGGTCGAGGAGCTCGACGGCCACGATGCCTGCCGCGCCGCGCGCCGACGACCGGCGGCGCTACCCGCCGAACCCGATGCGGCGCCCGGCCTCCGGCGACCCGATCTCCACGTAGGACAGCTTGGCGGCGGGGATGCCCACCTGGCGGCCCCGGCGGTCGGTCAGCCACAGCGTGCCGCCGGTCTCGACGGCCTTGTCCACGTGCTTGCGGACGGCGTCCGGGTCGGTGTCGTCGGCCAGCAGGATCTCGAGCTCTTTCGGCGACTGGGTCACCCCGATGCGGACGTCCACGGTTCCTCCTGGCTAGCGGGTGAGGGCTCGGCCATCGTAGGGGTTGCGCCGTCGGCATCCGGCACCCAGCGGGGGTGATGATCGCGGGCCCAGGCCGCCGAGATCCGCCCCCGCAGCATCGACCCGAGCGCCGGGGGCTTGGAGAACGCCACCAGGATGTGGCCGGTGACCACCAGCCAGGTGGCGATGGCCGTCCAGTCGTGGACGAACGTGGCGCCGGTGCGCCACTCCAGCGGGAAGGGGTCGAACCACCGCATGATCGACCCCGTGGCCATCATCACGGGGATCATCCCGGCGATGAAGGCGGCGTTGGCCTTCTGGCCGGCGTTGAACTTGCCCACCTGGTCGCCGGCGACGCGGCCCCGGGAGCGGAGCCAGCGCCAGTCGCCCGGGGTCCAGCGGTTGAGGCGGCGCAGGTCGGCCCGCACCTTGTCCCGCCAGCGCCCGGCGTAGGCGGCGACCAGCGGCACCGGCATCGCCAGGCCGCTGTACACGTGGACGGTCTTCAGGAGCTCCCGCCGGTCGAAGAGGGCGGTCAGCGGGCCGACGTAGAGGATGAGGCCGGTGATCGCCGCGGTGAGGACGAGGACCGCCGTGGCCCAGTGCAGCCACCGCTCCGCCCGGGTGAACCGCTCGACCGTCGGGGTCACCTGGGTCGCCGGGGTCGCCGGAGTCACGTGGTTCGCCGGGGTCACGTGGGCGCGTCGCCCTCGCGGCCGTTCGAGCTCCCCACCCAGGCGTCGACGTCGTAGCCGCGCACCTCCCAGTAGCCAGGGTTCATCTCGTCGACCACCTCGATGCGGTCGAGCCACTTGAGCGACTTGTAGCCGTACATCGGGGCGACGTAGAGCCGCACCGGGCCGCCGTGGATCTGCTCGACCGGGCCGTCGAGCATCTCGTAGGCGGCCATCACGTCGTCGCGGCGGGCCTGGTCGAGCGTGAGGCTCTCGGTGTAGGCGCCGTCGAACGAGTAGATGCGCAGGTGGGTGGCGTTCGACTGGACGCCGGCCTCCTCGAGCAGGTCGCTCAGCAGCACGCCCGTCCACGGCACCTCGGGCACCCGCCAGCCGGTGACGCACTGGAAGTCCTTCACCAGCTTGGTGGGCGGGCGGTCCTTCAGGTCGGCCAGCGACAGCTTGAGCGGCGTGTCGACCAGGCCGTCGACGGTGAGCCGGTACTCCGCGTCGCTGCGGACGGGGTCGAAGCTGACCACGGAGTAGATGCGGAAGCGGCCGGCGCTGGGCACGAAGCTGGTGAGGCCGGTGGGGTCGTTCTCGGTGACGGGGCGCAGCAGGCGCTCGAGGGCGGAGTTGACCCGGTCGCCGACGAGGATGCCGGCGGCGCCGAGGCCCACCATCCCCAACACGATGCGCCGCCCGACGGGAGCGCCCCGGCCTTCGTCCTTGTCGCCCCTCGGCGGTGCCGGGCGTTCGGGCGCCGGACCCCGGTCGGCCTCCAGCGGATGCTCCACAGGTCCGAGCGTATGGTCCACTCCTTCTCTACGGACAGACCACGCCGATCGGATGTCGCTATTTGGTGAGGGAACGCAGGCGGTCGAGGCGGTCGTCCCACCGGCGGCCGGTGGCGGAGGCCCAGGCGGCGAGGTCGCGGAGGGGCTCGGGTTGGGCAGTGAAGCGGGTCTCGCGGCCGGCGCGGTCGGAGGCGACGAGGCCGGCGTCGCGCAGCAGCATCAGGTGCTTGGCGACGGCCTGACGGCTGACGGGCAGCTCGGCGGCCAGGGCGGTGGCGGTCAGCGGGCCGCGCTCCGACACCGCCCGCAGGATGGCCCGACGGGTGCCGTCCGCCAACGCCGCGAACACGGCGTCGTCAGGCTCGGCCGTGGCCACGACGTTCGCTCGGCTCAGGCGACGAACGCGCCGGCGGCGACCACCAGGAGCTCCAGCCCCAGCAGGCGGTGGTCCCACGTCGAGGTGGCGGCAACGCTCGCCGAGGCCTGGAGGCGGGCCGACGTCGGTGCCGGGACCAGCAGGCGCTCGGTCACCACCAGGTGGGTGTTCCCCTCGGGGCCCTCGTCGAGCACGACGCGCACCTGCGAGGCGCCGGCCGGGTCGTCGGGGTGCCACCAGGTCCACACCAGGGAGCGCCCCGGCTCGCTGTGGTCGACCCGCACCTCGCGGGCGGCGGCGTCCTCGTCGTCGAGCCACTCGCGGCGGCTCTCCTCGTCGATCAGCAGGTCCCACACCGCCTCGGGGGCGGCATCCAGCTCGACGGTCCGTGTCACCTCGTCGTTCGCCATACCCGCAACTCTACAGTTGCGGTTCGCCGGCGGCGCCCTTACCGTGAAGCGCAACCCATTGGTTGCACTCAGGAGAGACGAGCGCCATGCTGATCCCGACCGTCATCGAGACCACCAACCGGGGGGAGCGGGCCTACGACATCTACTCCCGCCTCCTGCGAGAGCGGATCATCTTCCTGGGGCGGGCCATCGACGACGACATCGCCAACCTGATCATCGCCCAGCTCCTCCACCTCGAGGGCGAGGACCAGGAGCGGCCGATCAACCTCTACATCAACTCCCCCGGCGGCGACATGCTCGGCCTCTTCGGGATCTACGACGCCATGCAGTTCGTCGGCGCCCCGGTGCACACGGTGTGCGTGGGCCAGGCCGCCTCGGCCGCCGCCGTGCTGCTCGCCGCCGGCGCCCCCGGTCAGCGCTACCTGCTGCCCAACGCCCGGGTGCTCATCCACCAGCCCCACGGCAGCGCCGGCGGCCAGTCCGCCGACATGGAGATCCAGATCGCCGAGATGGTCCTTCTGCGGGAGCGCATGGTCGACGTCCTCACCGAGCGCACCGGCCAGCCCCGGGAGAAGATCAAGGCCGACCTCGACCGCGACTACATCCTCCGCGGCGAGGACGCGGTCGCCTACGGCCTGGTCGACGAGGTCCTCACCCAACGCTCCCCCCGCCCCGCCACCGGCTTCCACAAGCCCGACACCGAGAAGGCAGCCAGCTAGCCGTCAGGGCCGTCCGACGTGCCCGCCAGTCGCGGCTAGTTCAGGCGGAGCTCGGGGTGGTAGATCCGCTTGGGGGCCATCTCGACGTCGATGACCTGGGCGATCTGGGCGAACACCTGGGCGGCCTCGCCGTCGGGGTCGGTCGAGGCGATCGGCTGACCGGTGTCGCCACCTTCACGCAGCTCCGACACCAGCGGCACCCGGCCGATGAGCGGCACACCGAGGCGGTTGGCCAGCTCCTCACCGCCGCCCTCGCCGAAGATCTGGTAGCGCTTGCCGTCGTCGCCGGCGAACCACGACATGTTCTCGATCACGCCCTTCACCTCGAGGTTCACCTTCTGGGCCATGAACGCCGCCCGCTGGGCCACCCGCTGGGCCGCCGGCTGCGGGGTGGTCACCACGTAGACCTCGGAGCGGGGCAGGAACTGGGCGAGGCTGATCGAGATGTCGCCGGTGCCGGGCGGCAGGTCGACCACCAGGAAGTCGGGCTCGTCCCAGAACACGTCGGTGAGGAACTGCTCCAGGGCCTTGTGCAGCATCGGCCCCCGCCAGATCACCGGCTGGTCCTCCTGGGCGAAGAACCCCATGGAGATGCAGCGCACGCCGTGGGCCTCGGGGGGCACCAGCATCGAGTCGATGACGGTCGGCGGATGCTCGACGCCCAGCATGCGGGGGATGGAGAAGCCCCACACGTCGGCGTCGACCACCGCCACGTCCTTGCCCCGGGCGGCCAGTGCGACCGCCAGGTTCGTCGTGACCGACGACTTGCCCACGCCGCCCTTGCCCGACGCCACCAGCAGCACCCGGGTGGTGGACGACGGGTCGGCGAACGGGATCGCCCGGCCCTCGGCATGACCGTGCGCCTGCTGCGACCCCGCGGTCGACGCCGGGTCGCCGTGGAGCGTGCTGCGCAGGGTGGCCCGCTCCTCGTCGGTCATCACGGTGAAGTCGAGGTCGAGGCTGTCGACACCGTCGAGGGCGACGACCGCTTCGTCGACCCGGCGGGTGATCTCGTTCTTCAGCGGACAGCCGGCGATGGTGAGCGCCACGGTGACAGCCACCTGGCTGCCGTCGATGGCGATCTTCCGCACCATGTCGAGGTCGACGATGCTGCGGTGCAGCTCAGGGTCCTCGACCGGGCGCAGGGCATCGAGCACCTGGGCTTCGCTGACGGACATCGATTCGCTCCCCGGGGATTAGCACTATGGCCGTAGGTAGAATACCGACCGTGGAGCAGCCCCCGATGTCCGCGACCGATTTCGCCTCGGTCGTGACGGCGGTGACCTCCGCGTTCGGCGATCCCACCCGGCGGGCCATCTACCTCTACGTCCACGAGAGCGACGAGGGAGCCACGGCGTCGGCGGTCGCCCAGGAGTTCGACCTCCACCCCAACGTCGCCCGCCACCACCTCGACAAGCTGGTCGCCGGCGGTTACGTGATCGTCGACGTCGGCCGGCCGACGGGCGGCGGGGCGGGACGGCCGTCGAAGCGCTACCGCATCGCCGGCGGGGGCATCTCGCTGGACCTGCCGCTGCGCCACGACGACGTGATCACGTCACTGCTGGGCCGGGCGCTCCAGGAGCTGGGCACGGAGCGGTCGGAGCGGCTCGCCGAGGAGGTCGGCGTGGAGTACGGGCGGGCGATGGCGGGCTCGATGTCGCCGGGGTCCGACAAGCACCGGTCGTTCCAGGCGGCACTGCACACCGTGGCCGACGCCCTCACCGCCCACGGCTTCGCCTCCCACGCCGAGGACCTCAACATCGTCAACGAGAACTGCCCCTTCGGCGGCGTGGTCATCGAGCACCCGGTGATCTGCGCGGTCGACCGGGGGATGGTGCGGGGGATGCTCGAGACCCTCTACGGCGGCGGCCCGATGATCACCGAGACCGCCCTGTCGCTGCCCACCGGCGGCGAGCGCTGCGTCACGGCGGTCACGGGCAGCTAACGGTCGTGCGCAGGGTCTACCTCGACCACGCCTCGACGTCGCCGCTGCGGCCGGCGGCCCGGGCCGCGATGGTCGAGTGGCTCGACCGGGTGGGCGATCCCGGCCGCATCCACGCCGAGGGGCTGGCGGCCCGCTACGCCGTCGAGCAGGCCCGCACTCAAGTGGCGGAGCTGCTGGGCGCCCGCAACCGCGAGGTGTGCTTCACCAGCGGGGCGACCGAGGCGATCGCCGCCGCCTGCTGGGGCGCCGCCGAGCGGGGTGCCCACCAGGTGGTGCCGGCCGTCGAGCACTCGGCGGTGCGACTGGCGGCCGAGCGCCACGGCGACGTCACGTCCGTCGCCCCCGACGCCACCGGCCGGACCGACCCCGACGCCGTGCTCGCCGCCGTCCGCCCCGACACCGCGGTCGTGCACCTCCAGTGGGGCAACCACGAGGTCGGCACCCTGCAGCCGGTCGCCGAGGTGGCCGCCGCGTGCCGCGAGCGCGGCGTGCTGGTGCACGTCGACGCCGCCCAGGCCGCCGGCCGCGTGCCGATCGACTTCCGGGGCCTCGGCATCGACCTGCTGTCGGTGAGCGCCCACAAGCTGGGCGGGCCGCCGGGCGTCGGCGCGCTGCTCATCCGCCGGGGCCTGCGGCTCCGACCGCTGCTGGTGGGCGGTGACCAGGAGCGGGCCCGCCGGGCGGGGGCCGAGAACGTCCCCGGGCTGGTGGGCTTCGGCGCCGCCTGCGCCGAGCTGGCCGCGCCCGGCCGCCTCGATGCCGAAGCCGACGATCAACGCCGCCTCTCCACCCGCATCCTCGCGTCGCTCCCCGAGGGACTGACCCTCTACGGATCGCCCGACGACGAGCGACGGCTCCCCCATCTGGTCTGCCTCGGCGTCGAGGGGATCGAGCCCCAGGCGGTGCTCCTCGGCCTCGACCGGTACGGCATCGCCGCCCACTCCGGCAGCGCCTGCGCCTCGGAGGGGCTGGAGCCGTCGCCGGTGCTGGCGGCCATGGGCGTCGACGCCCACCACAGCCTGCGGCTCTCCACGGGGTGGTCGTCCGCCGGCGCCGACGTCGACCGCCTGCTCGACGCCCTGCCCCGGGTCGTCGCCGAGTTGCGTGCCCTGACATCATCGGCGTGATGTCGACGCTCTACCTCATCCGCCACGCCGACGCGGGTAGTCGCAGCGCCTGGTCGGGCGACGACGACCTCCGACCGCTCAGCAAGAAGGGCCGCCGCCAGGCCAACGGGATCGCCGCCCGGCTCGCCGACGCGGGCCTGACCCGGCTGGTGTCGAGCCCGTCCACCCGCTGCGTCGAGACGCTGGAGCCACTGGGCGCGGCGCTCGGGCTCCCCGTCGAGACCGACGCCCGGCTGCGGGAGGGCAGCGACGGCCCGGCAGCCCTGGCGCTGGCCGGCGAGCTGCAGGCGCTCGGCGACGTCGCCGCCCTGTGCAGCCACGGCGACGTGATCCCCGACCTGCTGTCGGAGCTGCGCATCGAGGGCACCACCTTCCACCACCAGCTGACCTGGCCCAAGGCGTCGACCTGGGTGCTCGGCGGCAACGGCCACCACTGGACCGACGCCCACCACGTCCCCGCCCCCGCGAAGGTGCCCAAGGAGAAGTCGACCGACCCCGGGGCCTAGCGCCTCGAAGTTGCGACAGGATCGGCTCGCTTCGGGCCGGTTCTGTCGCAACTACGGAGCCGGCGGCGCCGTCGTGGTGGTCGCCGCTGCGGCGATCTGGGCGCGGAGGCTCTCGACCATGCCCAGGATCTGGGCGGGTGGGTCGAGGGCGTCGAGCCTCTCCAGCTCGGTGGCGGCGAGGTCCGGGCGGCCCAGCCGGGTGAGGACGATGGCCAGGAAGGCGTGGGTGGCGGGGAACGTGTCGTCGGTCTGGACCGCCGCCGTCAGGGTGGACAGGCCCTGGGGGCTGTCGCCCGACAGGTACTGGAACCAGCCCTTCCAGGTCATCGCCTCGACGTTGTCGGGCGACATCCCTAGGACGTCGTCCAGCTCGGCGATCGCCCCCTCGTAGTTCTCGCTCCCGGGGGCGGCGAGGGCGATGGCGTCCTCGATCCGGCCGCGGCTGGTCTCACGGATGTTGCCGGTCGCCGTCTCGCCGGGCTCGCGGCGACCGGCGGCGGTGGCCACCAGCACCCCGGCGAGCAGGGCGAAGGCGACGATGCCGGCGACCACGGCGAGCCGCCGCCAGCGGATCGACCGGGACTCGGGCTCGGCCTCGCGGGCCCGGTGTTGCTCGATCGCCCGGATCACCCGGGCGGCGCGGGCGGTGTAGTCGTCGCGCAAGGCCTGGTAGTCGTGCTCGTCGACGTCGCCGGCCTCGTGCTCGTCGTCGAGGTCCTGCAGCGACCGGAGGAGGAACTCCCGCTCCTCCTCCAGCACCGCCAGGTCGTCGGCGTCGAGCTCCCGCACCCGCGTGCCCGTGGTCGTCATCGGGTGTCCAGCTCCTCCAGCGACTTCTCGACGAGCGCCCGGTCGGCGTCGGAGGCGTGGACGACGGCCCGGTGCCGCCAGCGCCGGAACGCCAGGGCGACGCCGCCGAAGGCCGCCACCAGCACCGCGACCGGCAGCGTCCACACCAGGCTGGCGAGGCCCGACCGGCCGGGCGTGAGGATGATGTGGTCGCCGTACTCGCGGGCCAGCTCGTCGCGGATCTGGTCGTCGCTGGCGCCCTCGCCGATGCGGGTGTCGATGTACTGGCGGATGCCGTGCGACGCGCTCGACGCCGAGTCGGCCACCGACTGCCCGTCGCAGTTGGGGCACATCAGCTGCTCGGCGAGGTGCTGCGCCCGCGCTGCGGGGGTCGTCGGCTCGCGGCTCTGGGTCACGCCCACGACCAGGGCCACGGCGAGCACCGCGGCCATAGCGAACCATCCCGTCCGGCGGCGGCTCATCCCCCGACCTCGTCGGCGCCGGCCATGGCCTCGATCTCCTGGATGTAGCCGTTCAACCCGTCCCGGGTGACGCCGCCGGTCAGCTTCACCGCCACCCGGCCGCTCGGGGCCACCAGGTAGGTCTCGGGCACGCCGGTCACGCCGTAGGCGGCGGCGAGGCCGGAGTCGTCGAGCACGACCGGCCAGTCGCCGCCCCGGTCCGCGAAGAACTGCTGGGCCTCGTCGGCGTCGTCGTCGTAGAGGATGCTCACCACCACGGCGTCGCCCGACTCGGCGTGCTCACGCTGGAAGGCGTCCAGCTCGGGGTGCTCCACCACGCACGGCCGGCACCAGGTGGCGAAGAAGTTGACCACCACCCAGCGGCCCAGGTGCTTGTCGATGTCGAAGGAGCCGCCGTCGAGCGTCTGGCCCACGAGCTCCGGGGCGACCTTGCCGATCCGGTCGCTCTCCGACCGGCGGTTGATGGCAGGCTCACGAGTAGCGAGCACCACGACGAACCCCGCCACCAGCAGGGCGACCGCCAGCGAGATCGCCAGCGCACTCCGGCGGTGGCGCGGCGCGTCGACGCCGGAGTCGAGGTCGTCGCCGCCGCCCGCCACGGCGTCGTCGTCGGGCGCCGGGGCGTCGTCCCTGACGTCGGTCACACGCCCACCTCCACCCGATCGTCGTCAGCGTCCGCCACGTCGTCGTCCGATGCCTCGGTCGACGGCACCGGAGCCGACGCCGGCCGCAGCGGGTCACGCCGCCGTCGACCCGGGAACGCCGCCAGGGCGGTGCCCAGCGCCATCACCATGCCGCCGATCCACAGCCACACCACCAGCGGCTGCACGATCACGCGCACCACCACCTTGTCCTCGGGATCGGTGCCGTTGGGCAGGTCGACCAACGACAGGTACACGTCCTCGGTGAAGCCCGTCTCCACCGACGGCGTGCCGATCGCCGCCGTGCCACCCGGGAACTCGTCGAGCGACGGGGTGTGCACCTGCCCGTCCAACGAGAGCAGCGCCTGGTTGGCGACCTTGTTCGACTTCTGGACCCGACGCATCCCCTGGTACTCGATGGTGTGGCCGGCGACGGACACGCTCTCGCCCTCGGCCATCCGCAGCTCGCGCTCGGTGTCGTAGCTGCTCGACGCGGCGATCGCCACGGCCACCAGCACCACGCCGAGGTGCACGATCATGCCGCCGTTGGTGCGACCCACCAGCCCGCGCCAGCCCTGCCGGCGGGTGGCCAGCACCACCTGGCGCACCGCCGCGCCGGCGGCGAACCCGCCCAGCCCGAACGCCACCAGGGGCGCCAGGCCCCGGGCGCCCAGCACCACGGCGACCACCAGCGCGGCCGTGCCCGCCCACGCCGGCCAGTACAGGCGCTGGGACAAGAGCTCGCCCGACGCCTTGCGCCACGGCAGCACCGGGGCGACCGCCATCATGAACAGCAGCGCCAGGCCCAGCGGCAGCGTCATCCGGTCGAAGTAGGGCCGGCCGACGGAGAGCTGCTCGCCGTTGATCGCCTCCATCAGCAGCGGGAACACCGTGCCCAGCAGCACCACGAAGGCGAACGCGGCGAACAGCACGTTGTTGGCCAGGAAGGCGCCCTCGCGGGACACCGGCGAGTCGATCTGGCCCGGGGCCCGCAGGCGGTCGCCCCGCCAGCCGATCAGCGCCAGCGTCACCGCCACGATCAGGCCGAAGAAGGCGAGGATCCACGGCCCGATGCCGCTCTCGCTGAAGGCGTGCACCGACGCGGTCACGCCCGAGCGGGTGAGGAACGTGCCCAGGATCGTGAGGCTGAACGTGGCGCACAACAGCGACAGGTTCCAGACCCGCAGCATCCCCCGTCGCTCCTGCACCATCACCGAATGCAGGTAGGCGGTGCCGGTGAGCCACGGCAGCAGCGAGGCGTTCTCGACCGGGTCCCAGGCCCAGTAGCCGCCCCAGCCCAGCACCTCGTAGCTCCACCAGGCGCCGAGCATGACCCCGAAGGTGAGGCAGCCCCAGGCGATGAGCGTCCAGCGGCGGGTCTCCATCAGCCAGCCCTCGCCCACGCGCCCGGTCACCAGCGCCGCGATCGCGAACGCGAACGGCACCGTGAAGCCGACGTAGCCCACGTAGAGGATCGGCGGGTGGAACGCCATCAGGATGTGGTTCTGCAGCAGCGGGTTCGGCCCCTGCGGCACGAACCCCGGGGGCACCTCGAAGCGCTCGAACGGGTTCGCCGGGAACAGCAGCAGGGCGAAGAAGAACACGCAGACGGCGAACATCGTGAGCTGCGCCCAGCCCACCAGCGGGTCGGTGGTGCGGTCGCGGAAGTGCCAGGCGACCAGGGCCGTGAAGCCGCTGAGCACCAGCACCCACAGCAGGATCGACCCCTCCAGCGACGACCACATGGCGGCGATGTTGAACAGCGCCGGCGTGTCGTGCGAGCCGACCTCCGACACATACTTCACGGTGAAGTCGCGGGTGATCAGCGCCCGCTCCATGGCGATCACCGCGATGCCGGCGCCGGCCAGGGTCATCCAGGCGTAGGTGCGCCCGATCAGCAGGAGGTTGGGGCGACGCTTGACCAGCCCGAAGGCCAGCGTGACGACGCCGAACAGCGACGACGCCAACCCGAGGACCACCCCGGCGGTGCCCAGCGTGGAGTTCACCCTCCGTCCGCCTCGCTCATCCGCTCCTCGTAGTCCTCTTGCGACTCGTAGCTCTCGTCGTGGCGGACGAGGATGTGGTCGCTGGCGAAGAACGCACCCGAGGAGTCCCAGCTGCCCTCGATCACCACGGGGATGCCGGGGGCGAACATCTCGGGGGCGGCACCCTCGTGGTGCACGGCCACGGTGACGTCGTCGTGGGTCACGTCGAACTCGATGCCGTTCCCGGCCTCGACGGGCTCGGCGTCGACCGTGCCCTCCATGCGGAAGCGCCGGTCGCCCAGCTCGTCGCGCTGGGCGACGGCCTCGTCGGCGGTGCGGAAGTACAGCGCCGCGTCGGACAGGCCCTTGTAGACCAGGGCCCCGACCACCAGCACCAGCGCGCCGGCCACGCCCCAGACCAGCCAACGCCGGGTCGACCGTCCGGGCGTCGAGGGCGGCGGTGTCGTGTCGACGCGGGGGCTCAGCTCCACCGACGGTCGCCTTCCGGGACCCGCCGCGACAGCCGACGGCCACGCCGCAGCGTCACCAGCACGTAGGCCCCGACCAGGCCGACGGCGCCCACCCACCCGGCAGCCACGTAGCCGCCGTCGGACATCGCCACCACGTGTACGACTGCGCTCATGCGGGCTGGGCCTCCGGTTCGTTGGTGGACAGCTGGCCCTCGGCGCGGCGGGCGGCGACGGCGGCGTCGAGGTCGTGACGCTCCACCTGCTGCTCCAGCCAGGCGACCCGGAAGCGGTGGATCAGCAGCCAGGCGAACACCAGACCGCCGGCCGCCATCCCGACCATCAGCGCCACCAGCATGTCGCCCTCGATCGTCGGGTCGAGGCGGGTGACGGTGGCCTTCTGGTGCAGCGAACGCCACCAGTCGACCGAGAAGTGCACGATGATCACGTTCGGGAACAGCAGCAGGCCGAGGATCGACGCCCGGGTCGAACCACCCGACGGCGACGGGTCGACGCGGCGCACCGCCAGGTAGCCGATCAGCAGCACCTCCAGCAGCGCCGTCGACGTGAGGCGGGCATCCCAGGTCCAGAAGGTGTTCCAGGTCGGCTTGCCCCAGATCGACCCGGTGAGCAGCGTGAGCGCTCCGAACACCACGCCCAGCTCGGCGGCCGCGACCGCCAGCGCGTCCCAGCCCGGCGAGCGACGCCTGAGCCACATCAGCGAGGCGAACGTGGTGAGCCCGGCGCCGGCGTAGAACAGGATCGCCACCGGCACGTGGACGTAGAGCAACCGCACCAGGTCGCCCATCTCCCGGTCGGGCGGGCTCCACACCAGGCCGTACAGGACCCACAGCGCCAGCGCCGCGAGGGCGGCCAGTCCCAGCACCTGTGTGGCCCGGGAGCCGGTGTGCGCGGGCACCTCGGCCTCGGCCTCGGCCTCGGTCTCGGTCGGATCGGACACGTCGGACACGGACTAGCCCTCCAGGAGCGCGCCGTAGGCCAGGCAGCCTGCGACGACGTAGACGACAGCGAACAGAACCACCAGCCCACACCACTCCCAGCCGCGGATGCCGTCGGCCCCGAAGGCGTCCTCGAAGGCGCGGGTGGCGCCGATCAGGACGGGGGCCAGGACGGGGAGCAGCAGCAGTGGCAGCAGCGTGTCGCGCACCCGCAGGCCGGCGACCAGGCCGCTGTAGAGCACCCCGGTGGCGGCGATGGCCACGGTGGCGGCCAGGCAGGTGGCGGTCATCAGGGGGAAGCCGGCGAGGGGGGCGTCGTAGAGCACGCCCACGGCCCCGACCAGCACCAGCTCCAACACCAGGAGCTGGGCGACCACGGCGGCAGCCTTGCCGAGGAACACCGCCGCGGGGGCGAGGCCCGACAGGCGCAGGGCGTCGCCGACGCCGTCGGCCTCGTCGACCGAACCGCTGCGCGACACGGCGAGGGTGCCGCTGAACAGCACCACGATCCAGTAGAGGCCGGGGGTGGCCGACTCGAGGACGCCGGTGTCCGGGTCGAGCGCGAAGGCGAACAGGATCAGCACCAGCAGGGCGAACGGCGCCACCTGGTTGGTGGCGACCCGGCTGCGCAGCTCGATGCGGAGGTCGCGCCCGGCCACCAGCGCCACGTCACGCCACATCGGCCGTCACCTTCTCGCTGGTGCCGGGCTCGGGCCCGGGTGGAGGCGTGGGGGCGGGTTCGGGTTCGGCATCGACATGGGCGGTGCCGCCGGTGATCTCGACCACCCGGTCGGCGAGGCCCGTGGCCCGGTCGGTCTCGTGGGAGGAGAAGACGACGGTCGCCCCCTGCGCCACGGCCTGGCGCACCAGGGCGTCGACCTGGTCGCGGGCCGCGGCGTCCATCCCGGCGTGGGGCTCGTCGAGCAACCACAGCTGGGGGCGGCGGGCCAGCAGGCAGGCCAGCGAGGTGCGACGCCGTTGGCCGGCCGACAGCTTGGCGGCGGACACGTCGCGCAGGCGCCCGTCGAGGCCGAGGAGCCCGAGCGCGGCGGCGACGTCGGCCGCCTCGGCACGGCCGGCCCGACCCCAGAAGCGGACGTTCTCGGCCACGGTCAGGTCGTCGTAGAGCCCGGCGCCGTGGCCCAGCAGCCCGACCCGGCCCCGCACCGCCCGGGGGTCGCGGCGCACGTCGCAGCCCAGCACCTCGGCGACGCCGTCGACCACCGGCACCAGACCCGCGCAGGCGCGCAGAAGAGTGGTTTTGCCTGCGCCGTTGGGGCCGCGGAGGAGGACGATCTGACCCTGGGCGACATCGAGATCGATGCCGGCAAGCGCTGGAAACCGCCCGAGCAGCGCGACGGCGGCACGGAAGTGAACTACCAGCTCCATGGCGACCCTGGGAGGCTACTGAGGGTGCCGCGCGCGGACCAAAGCGCCGTGACCTCCGACACTGCGGACCGTGGTGGCCTCAAGCCGTGGGGGCTCGGCGGGTAGGTTGCGATGCCGTGCGAACGGCCCGGGCCCTCGGCATGGTGGGGCGAACCCTCATCACCGCGGGCGTGCTGATCCTGCTGTTCGTGGCCTACCAGCTGTGGGGGACGGGCATCCAGGAGGCCCGGGCGCAGGACGACCTGGAGAGCGAGTTCGACGCCGCCCTGACCGACGCCGGCATCGATCCCGCCGAGTCGTCGCCGGCCACGACCGTCGCCGGGGCACCGACTCCCACCGCCCCGCCGCCGCCGCCCGACGGCGACGCCACCGCCCGCCTGGCCATCCCCGACATCGGCGTCGACAAGATCGTGGTGGAGGGCGTCTCGGTGTCGGACCTCAAGCGGGGGCCGGGCCACTACCCCGACAGCCCCATGCCCGGGCAGCCCGGCAACGCCGCCATCGCCGGGCACAGGACGACCTACGGGGCGCCGTTCAACCGCATCGACGAGCTCGACCCCGGCGACGAGATCCTGGTCACCACCCGGCAGGGGTCGTTCCGCTACGAGGTGAGCGACACCCAGGTCGTGAGCCCCGACGAGGTGGAGGTGCTCGACGACTTCGGCGACAACCGCCTCACGCTCACCGCCTGCAACCCCAAGTACTCGGCCCGCCAGCGCATCGTGGTGGTCGCCCAGCTGGCCCCGAACGTGGCGCCGGCGCCGATCCCCGCCCCGACGCCCACGCCCTTACCCGACCCGTCCACCGACCCGGCCGACCCGGCGGACGAGGAGAGCGCCACCGTCGGCCTCGTGGGCGGGCTGTCCGGGGAGGGGGCCGCCGTCTGGCCCGCCCTCCTGCTCGCACTCGCCTGCGCCCTCATCTGGGTGATCGCCTGGCTGGTGTCGCAGCGCCTGCCCCAGGCGTGGCTGGCCTACGTGGTCGGCACGCTCTTCTTCCTGATCACGCTGTTCTTCTTCTTCGAGAACTTCTCCCGGCTCCTGCCCGCCAACTTCTGACATGCCCCGACTGCTGCTCGTCCACCACACACCCTCCCCTGCCCTGCACAGCCTGTTCGAGGCGGTGCGCTCGGGGGCGACGGCGCCGGAGATCGAGGGCGTCGACGTGGTGGCCCGCCCGGCGCTGGGCGCCACCGTCACCGATGTGCTGGAGGCCGACGGCTACCTCCTGGGCACCACCGCCAACCTCGGCTACATGTCGGGTGCCCTGAAGCACTTCTTCGACACCGTCTACTACCCCGTCCTCGACGCCACGGTGGGCCGCCCCTACGGCCTGTGGGTCCACGGCAACAACGACGTCGACGGCGCGGTCGCGTCGGTCGAGAAGGTGGTCACGGGCCTGCGCTGGAAGGCCGTCCAGCCCCCGCTCCGGCTGATCGGCCCACCCACGAAGGCCGACCTCGACGCCGCCTGGGAGCTCGGCGCCGCCGTCGCCGCGTCGCTCACGCTGTAGCCCGAGTCAGCGAGCCTTGGGGAACCGCACCCGGGCGGTGTCGACCACCTCGACGCCCTCGGCCCGCAGCCGGGCGGCCTGGGTCACCTCGTGGCCCGGCACCAGGCGGCCGGTCGACGTCACCACCCGCCACCAGGGATGGTCGCCGCCGTGCTCGGCCAGGAACCGCCCCACCGCCCGGGCCCGACCCGGATACCCGGCCTCGACCGCCACCTCGCCGTAGGTCACGACCTCGCCCGGCCCCACGGTGGCCAGCACCCGCGCCACGGCCTCCTCGAACTCCGTCCCGGTCATCCGACCGGAGTCTGCCGCAGCCGGTACTTGTGGTGCCGGACTCGGCACGGTAGAAAGGTGACCTACCTAGTCGGAATTGTTCGGAACAACGGAAGGGCGTGACCCATGGGCATCTCGCTGCACTGG
Organism: Acidimicrobiales bacterium; assembly: GCA_035316325.1. Lineage (NCBI taxonomy): Bacteria > Bacillati > Actinomycetota > Acidimicrobiia > Acidimicrobiales > Acidimicrobiales bacterium. The sequence goes on along the minus strand of DATHJB010000181.1, from coordinate 3,587 downwards.
TTCCTGCCGACGGCGGGCGACTCCCGTGACGTCGTCGGCTTCGGGCCGGTCGAGGCGCGCCGCCCCGCCACGCTCGACTACCTCGCCCAGGTCGCCAAGGCCGCCGAGACCGTCGGCTTCGACGCCGTGCTCACGCCCACCGGCACCTGGTGCGAGGACGCCTGGCTCACCACCGCAGCGCTGATCCGCGAGACCGAGCGGCTGCGGTTCCTGGTCGCCTTCCGGCCCGGCTTCATCTCCCCACGCTCGCCGCCCAGCAGGCCAGCACGTTCCAGCGCCTGTCCGGCGGCCGGGTGCTCCTGAACATCGTCACCGGCGGGAACGCCGCCGAGCAGCGCAGCTTCGGCGACTGGCTCGACCACGACGCCCGCTACGACCGCACCGGCGAGTTCATCGAGGTGGTGCGAGGTGCCTGGAGCGGCCGGCCGTTCGACTTCGAGGGCGAGCACTACAAGGTCGCCGGCGCCACCGTCCTGGCCCGCCCGGAGCCGGAGCCGCTGATCTTCTTCGGCGGCTCCTCCGACGCCGGCAAGGCCACCGCGGCCCGGCACGCCGACGTCTGGCTCACCTGGGGCGAACCCCCGGCCGACACCGCCGCGCAGCTGGCCGACGTGCGGGAACGGGCTGCGGCCGCGGGGCGGGACATCCGCTTCGGCATCCGCCTCCACGTCATCTCCCGCGACCGGGCCGAGGACGCCTGGCGCGAGACCGAACGCCTGCTCGACGCCATGCCCGACGACGTCGTCGCCCGGGCCCAGAAGCACCTCACCTACAACGAGTCCGTCGGCCAGCAGCGAATGACGGCGCTGCACAACGGCCGTCGGTCCGACCTCGTCGTCGCGCCCAACCTGTGGGCCGGGTTCGGCCTCGTGCGCGGTGGAGCCGGAACCGCGCTCGTGGGCAGCCACGACGAGGTCGCCGAACGCATCGCGGAGTACGCCGCCGTCGGCTTCGACCACTTCGTCCTCTCGGGCCAACCCCACCTGGAGGAGGCGTGGTGGTTCGGCGAGGGCGTGATCCCCCGACTGCGCACGGCGGGCCTGCTCACCACATCGGAAGACCCTGGAGACGTCGAATGCTTGCCCCTGCAGCCCTCCCTCAGCTGAGCGACCCCGAGCCGGACGTCCCACCGGCCCGCCCCGAGCCCCTGCCGCTGGGGCTGCTGGCCGACATCGCCGCCGGCATCGCCGAGGTGCCCGAGTCCTGGCGCCACCTGGTGTGCCACGACCCGTCGCAGCGCCGGCCCGTGCGGCTGCTCGCCACCGAGGCCTACGAGGTGTGGGTCATCGGCTGGACGTCGGGCCAGCACGTGCGGCCCCACGACCACGGCGGCTCGGCGGCCGCGGTGCTGGTGACCGAGGGCGAGCTGGTCGAGGTCAACCTCCTCGGCAACCGGCGGCGGCTGCTGCCCGGCAACATGCTGCGGCTGGGACCGGGCGTGGTCCACGACGTGCTCAACCGGGAGGACACCCCCGCCACCAGCATCCACGTCTACTCCCCACCGCTGAGCCAGATGACCTACTACGACCCCGACACCTGGCAACCCGACGAGACCGTGCGCTTGGAGCACGAGTCGCCGGTGCTGTCGGGTTGGCACGGCGCCAACCTGCTCCACCCGGCTCGGGTGCGGGCGGCGTCATGAGCGAGGTCCACGAGCCCGCCGCCATCGACGAGCTGCTGGAGAAGGTGCGGGCAGGGCTGCCGCCCCGGCCCGGGCCTGGCGAGTTGGACGCCGTCGTGGCGGGCGGCGGGCTCGTGGTCGACACCCGGCCGGCGTCGCTGCGATCGCGCGACGGCGAGCTGCCGGGCGCGCTGGTAGTGGAGCGCAACGTGCTGGAGTGGCGGCTCGACCCGACGAGCCCGTGGCGGCTCCCCGAGGTGCGCGACCACGACCAGCAGGTGGTGGTGGTGTGCGACGAGGGCTACGCGTCGTCGCTGGCGGCTGCCAGCCTCCAGTCGCTGGGCCTCCACCGCGCCACCGACCTGGACGGCGGCTACCAGGCCTGGCTGCGCTTCGTCACCCCCGAAATCTCGACGGAGACGGCGCCATAGCGACCGTTCCTGTCGAAGTTTCGGGCCTCAGCGGCCGTTGAACGACGGGGGCCGGCGGTCGCGGAACGCGGCGAGGCCTTCCTTCAGGTCGGCGCTGGCCCATGCCCGGTCGCGGGCCGACGTGGCCGCCGGCGTCGCCGTGGGCGGGGTGCTCGCCGCCTGCAGGCCTGCCTTGTGGGCCTGGATGGTGAGCGGGGCGAGGGCCGCGACCTCGGTGGCCCAGGCCCGGGCGTCGTCGAGCGTGCCGAGCCGCTGCACCAGGCCCAGCTGGTGGGCGCGGGCGCCGTCGATCACGTCGGCGGCGAGGAGCATCGAGCGGGCGGTGCCGTGCCCGGCGAGGAGGGCGACACGGCCGACCGTCCACGTGTCGACGGCCAGGCCGAGCTTGGCAGCGGGGATGCCGAACGTCGCCCGCTCGGTGGCGACCCGCAGGTCGCAGGCCACCGCCAGCTGGGTGCCGGCACCGAGGGCGACACCGTCGACGGCGGCGATCGTCACGAACGGGGCCGTGGCCAGCCGCTCCAGCACCTGCTGCAGGAGGTCGAGGAAGGCCTGGTCCTCGACGCCGGTGAGGTCGGCGCCGGCGCAGAAGTGCCCGTCGGCCCCGGTGAGCAACGCCACCCGGATGCCCTCGGTCGCCGGCTCGGCCAGCCGCACGGCCAGCACGTCGAGCATGGCGTGGTCCACCGCGTTGCGACGGTCCGGCCGGTCGATCGTGAGCTCGAGGACGTTGCCGGTCACCTCGCTGCGGATCATCAGGGGAACGTAGTCGGACGTCGCCAACACGACGGAACTGCTTACGATGTCCTCGGAATGAGCGCCGCACCGGGATGGCAGCCCGATCCGACGGGCCGCCACGAGCACCGCTTCTGGGACGGCACGCGCTGGACCGACGACGTGGCGGACCGGGGCGTGGCCTCCGTCGACCCGCTCGCCGGTCCCGCCCGGCCGGCGACCCCGACTCCCCCGACGCCGCAACCGCAACCGCAGCCCCAGCCACAACCCCAGCCGCAGCCACAGCCACAGCCCCAGCCGGCACCCCAGCCGCAGCCGGCACCCCAGCACTTCGCGGCCCAACCGACCGGCGGCGACGGCGACGGTGGCGGGCGCTCGACGGCGCTCCTGGTGGCGCTCGGTGTCGTCGTGCTGGCGCTGGTGGCGGGCATCCTCGTCGTGCTCACCGGTCAGGACGACGGCGACGACGAGGCCACCGACACGACCACCACCTCCACCACGGAAGCGACGACCACCACCACGACCACGGACCCCGACGACTCGTCGGACCAGGTGGTGGAGGAGTTCGCCACCGCCATCCACGAGGGCTCCGACGGCAACTTCAGCCTCGACCAGGCCCGCTGCATGGCCCGCGGCATCCTCGACGTGATCGGCCTGGCGCGCCTGGCCGAGGTGCGGATCGAGGCGGGCGACGACGTCACCGTCAACCCCGTCGACCTGCTCACCGACGAGGAGCAGGAGGCCGCCTTCGACGTGATGCGGGAGTGCGTCCCCGAGGGGTCGATCGACCAGCCGAGCTC
>DATHJB010000180.1 GCA_035316325.1 Acidimicrobiales bacterium | reverse complement strand
TCACCTTCGAGGAGGCTGCCTAGTGGCGGCCGCGAGGACCCTGGTTCTGGCCGGCTACGGGATGGTCGGGCACCGCTTCCTGGAGGCCATGGTCGGGCGGGGCCAGCTCGGTCCCGACGGGCCGTGGCGGGCGGTGGTGGTGGGCGAGGAGCCGTACGCCGCCTACGACCGGGTGTCGCTCAGCTCCTACGTCGACGGCCTGGGCGCCGACGACCTCAGCCTCGTCGGCCCCGGCTTCCACGACACGCCGGGCCTGGTCGTGCACCTCGACGACCGTGTCGACGCCGTCGACACCGCCGCCCGCCGGGTCACCACCGCCCAGGGTCGGGTGGTGGGCTACGACGCCCTGGTGCTGGCCACCGGGTCGGTGCCGTTCGTTCCAGCGATCCCGGGCACCGACACCCCGGGGGTCTTCGTCTACCGCACCATCGACGACCTTGAGGCCATCCGCATGTGGGCCGCCGGGTGCCGCAGCGGCGTGGTGGTGGGCGGCGGCCTGCTGGGCCTGGAGGCGGCCAACGCCCTGCGCATCTTGGGCGTGCAGGCCACCGTGGTGGAGTTCGCCCCCCGCCTGATGCCGGTCCAGCTCGACGAGGGTGCCGCCGCCGTCCTGCAGGACCGCATCGAGGCGCTCGGCATCACCGTCCACACCGGCTGCGCCGCCTCCGGGGTCCGGGCCGAGGGCGGCCAGGTGGTGGGCCTCGACGTCGACGGTCGGGACGAGCCCATACAGGCCGACCTGGTGGTCTTCGCCGCCGGTATCCGGCCCCGCGACGACCTGGCCCGCTCGGCCGGGCTCGACGTGGGCGAGCGGGGCGGCGTCGTGGTCGACGACGGCTGCGCCACCTCGGCGCCGGACGTCTACGCCATCGGCGAGTGCGCCCTCCACCGGGGCCGGGTCTACGGGCTGGTCGCTCCCGGCTACCAGATGGCCGACGTGCTGGCCGGCCGCCTGAGTGGCCGCGACGACGTCGCCTTCACCGGGGCCGACACGTCCACCAAGCTCAAGCTGCTCGGGGTCGACGTCGCCAGCGTCGGCGACGCCCACGGCACCCGGACCGAGGGCAGCCGGGCGCTCGTCTACACCGACCCGCTGGCCGGCGACTACCGCAAGGTGGTCGTCTCGAACGATGGGAGCCGCCGGGTGGTCGGCGGGATCCTCGTCGGCGACCTGAGTGCCTACCCGCTGCTCGTGCAGTACGCCCGGGGCACGCTCGAGACCCCCGAGCGCATCGACGCCCTGATCGCGCCGGCCTCGCCCGGCGCCGACGCGGCGACCGGCGCGGGGGTCGCGGCGCTGCCGCCCGGCGCCGTCGTGTGCTCGTGCAACACCGTCGACGCCGGCACGATCCGGGCCGCGATCCAGGACGGCGCCGACGACGTGGGCGGCATCAAGGCCGGCACCCGCGCCGGCACCACCTGCGGGTCGTGCCTGCCGCTGCTGGCCGACCTGCTCGACGACGAGCACCGCAAGGCCGGGGTCGCGGTCCGCCGCACCCTGTGCGAGCACTTCGACCACACCCGCCAGGAGCTGTTCGACATCGTGCGGGTCAAGCGCATCCGCAGCTTCGCCGCGCTGCTGGCCGAGCACGGCCGGGGCCGGGGCTGCGAGATCTGCAAGCCCGCCGTGGCGTCGATGTTCGCCTCGACGGCGAGCGGCTACATCCTCGACGGCGAGCAGTCGACCCTCCAGGACACCAACGACCACTTCCTCGCCAACCTCCAGCGCGACGGCACCTACTCGGTGGTGCCCCGGGTGCCGGGCGGCGAGATCACCCCCGACGGGCTCATCGTCCTCGGGCAGGTGGCCCAGGAGTTCGACCTCTACACCAAGATCACCGGCGCCCAGCGCGTCGACCTGTTCGGCGCCCGGGTCGACCAGCTGCCCGCCATCTGGACCCGCCTGGTCGACGCCGGGTTCGAGTCGGGCCACGCCTACGGCAAGGCGCTGCGGACGGTGAAGTCGTGCGTGGGCACCACGTGGTGCCGCTACGGGGTGCAGGACGCGGTGGGCCTGGCCATCCGGCTGGAGCTCCGCTACCGGGGGCTGCGGGCGCCCCACAAGATCAAGTCGGCGGTGTCCGGCTGCGCCCGCGAGTGCGCCGAGGCCCAGGGCAAGGACGTCGGGGTGATCGCCACCGAGCGGGGCTGGAACCTCCACGTCGCCGGCAACGGCGGCATGACCCCGCAGCACGCCGTGCTCCTGGCCACCGACCTCGACACCGAGACCCTCGTCCGGCACATCGACGCGTTCCTCATGTACTACATCCGCACCGCCGATCGGCTGGAGCGGACGGCGTCGTGGTTCAACAAGCTGGAGGGCGGCATCGACCACCTGCGGGCCGTCGTCGTCGACGACTCGCTCGGGCTGGTCGACGAGCTGGTGGCCGACATGGAGCGCCACGTCGCCGGCTACGAGTGCGAGTGGAAGGCCACCCTGGCGGACCCCGAGCGCCTGGCCCGCTTCCGGGTGTTCGTCAACGCCGACGAGCCCGACCCGTCGCTGGTGTACGTCCGCGAGCGGGGCCAACGCCGCCCCGCCTTCCCCCACGAGCGCCCATGACGCTGCCCGACGCGATGCGGGAGACCTGGGTCGACGTGGTGGCCCTCGCGGCGCTCACGCCGGGCCGTGGCGTCGCCGCGCTCGTCGGAGGGCGGCAGGTGGCGGTGTTCCTGGTGGCCGACGGCGAGCTGTTCGCGGTCGACAACCTCGACCCGTTCAGCGGCGCCCACGTGATGAGCCGCGGCATCGTCGGCGACCGGGCCGGCGTCCCCAAGGTGGCGTCGCCCATGTACAAGCAGTCGTTCGACCTGCGCACGGGCCGCTGCCTCGACGACGACACCATGGCGCTCACCACCTTCCCCGTGCGGGTCACCGCCGCCGGCCAGGTCCAGGTGGCCCTCCCGTGACCTCCACCCCCGTCGTTCTGTCTTCGCTGAGCCGGCTATCACCGGCTGAGCGAAGACAGAACGGGCCGGAGCTGTTGCCGCTGGAGGCGGGGCAGCAGTACCGGTTCGGGTTCGACATGGGCGCCTGCATCGGCTGCCACTCGTGCGAGGTGGCGTGCGCCGAGCAGAACGGCCTGCCACCCGACACGGTGTGGCGCCGGGTCGGGGAGATCGAGGGCGGCGACCACCCCGAGACCCGCCGCTTCCACCTGTCGATGGCGTGCAACCACTGCCTGGAGCCCACCTGCCTGTCGGGTTGTCCGACGAACGCCTACGTGAAGCTCGACAACGGGGTGGTGCAGCACCAGGCCGACGAGTGCATCGGCTGCCAGTACTGCACCTGGAACTGCCCCTACTCGGTGCCCGCCTTCCAGCCCGACCGGCGCATCGTCACGAAGTGCGACATGTGCCTGCCCCGCCTGTCGGAGGGCCTGGCGCCGGCCTGCGTGAACGCCTGCCCGACCGAGGCGATCACGGTCGAGCCGGTCGACGTCGCCGCCTGGCGGGCCGACCACGCCGCGGCCGACGGGCCCAACCTGCCGTCGGCCGACATCACCCTGTCGACCACCCGCATCGCGCTGCCGGAGGGCGTCCCCCTGGAGACCTTCGCCGCGTCGGACCATCGCCTCCGCCCCGAGGACCCGCACACGCCGCTGATCGTCCTGACGCTCCTCACCCAGCTGGCGGTGGGCGCCAGCCTGGCGGGGGCCCGGCCGCTGGCGGCGCTGATCGCCGGCATGGCGCTGGTGGCGTCGCTCGGCCACCTGGGGCGTCCGGTGCACGCGTGGAAGGCGCTGCGGAACCTGCGCCGCTCGTGGCTGTCGCGCGAGGTGGCGTTGTTCGGGGCCTATGCCACCGCCGCCACGGCTGCTGTCGTCGTGACGGCGGTGGCGCCCCTCGCCCCGCTGCTGGGG
>DATHJB010000179.1 GCA_035316325.1 Acidimicrobiales bacterium | reverse complement strand
GGTTGGCCCGTGCGAGCTCCTCGGCCGACATGCCCAGACCGGAGTCGATGATCGCCAACGTGTAACCCGCCGGCTGCATGCGCCCCCGGATCTCGACCGTCTGGTCGGGTGGCGAGAAGATCAGGGCGTTCTCGATCAGCTCCGCCAACAGGTGGGCGAGGTCGGCGGCCGCGGAGCCCATGACCGTCGTCGCTTCGACCGCCCGCACCGTGACGCGCTGGTAGTCCTCGACCTCGCCCAACGCGGCCCGGATCGCGTCGGTGATACGTACCGGTGCGGCCCATTTGCGGGGCGGGTCGATGCCGGCGAGCACGAGGAGCGATTCGGCGTTGCGGCGCATGCGGGTGGCGAGGTGGTCGAGCCGGAAGAGGTTGGCGAGGGTGTCGGGGTCGGTCTCGTTGTGCTCGAGCTCGGTGATGAAGTCGAGCTGGCGGCCGAGGAGGTTCTGGTTGCGGCGACCGAGGTTGACGAACGAGTCCGCGATGTTCCGTCGTAGGACGGCCTGCTCCACCGCGAGATCCAAGGCGGAGTCCTGCACCGTGTTCAACGCGTCCGCCACATCGGCAACCTCGTCGCGGGTCTGCACGGAGATCGGCTCGACCTGGGGCACCGTCACGTCGTCACCCAACGGCGTGTCCAGGATGTCCAACACGGCGTCGGGCAGGCGGTGGTTGGCCATGTCCGTGGCCTGACGGGTCAACGCCCGCAACGGCCGCGTGATCGACCGCGACACCCACCACGTCGCCAAACCCGCGACGACCACCGCCACCAGGGCCAACGCCTTGAACAGGCCCGAGCGACGGTCGGCATCGGCGACCAGCGAGTCGGCCTTGTCCTCCAGGACCGTCTTCACCCGCTCGCGGAAGCCGTAGTAGCTCTCGTCCTCGGGGACCGAGACCATCTCGAGCAGCGCGGGGATCGGGACGAAGCCGGTGCGCAGCACCTCGGGGGCGATCTCCTCGAGGAAGCTCTGGCTCGCCGCGAACTCGGCCAGCCGGTCGCCCGCGGCCTGGTAGTCGCCCGTGGCGAAGTCGACGACCTCGTCGCGATTCTCGATGGCCTGGCCGTAGAGGGCGCCCGCGTCGCGGATCTCCTCCCGGTCCTTCAGCACGTGGTCGCCGGTGACCGCAGCGTGCAGGAAGCTCCGCACGAGCCGGGCGACCAGGTCGAGCTCCCGCGTCGCCATGTGGCTGAGGTCGGCGCCCCGGCGCAGCTCGGGGTCGTCGATCGCCAGGGCCACCCGGGTGTTGGCCTGGAGCAGCTCGTCGATCAGGTCGGTGTAGCGCTGGAACACCTCGTCGGCGACCGTGGCGTCGTTGGGGTCGTCGGAGGTGTGCGGCTCGGGCACGGCATCGACGTCGGAGCGCAGGGTCGCGACCTCTTCGAGCTGCTGGAACGCCGGGGAGTAGGTCCCGAGGACGTCGCCGCCCTGCGAGCGGATCAGCGCCTCGAACTTCGCCAGGCTCTCGTCGGACTCCCGGCGCGCCTGCTCGTTGTTCTCGACCGGCAGCCGGAGGAGGTCCTGGTTGAAGCCGATCAGGTCGGCGGCCGCCCGGTTGCGCTCGTTCTGGAGGGCGGTGAACACGCCGTTCGGGCCGGTCGCCGCCTTGGCCAGTTCGGCCTGGCTGCGGATGTCACGGGCCTCGTCGGTGCTCTTGAAGACCTCGTAGACGGTGACGGACAGCAGGGCGAGCAGGGGCACCGTCAGCGCTGCAAAAAGCTTCGTCTGGATCGGTATGCGTCGCACGGGTCCCCTCACTCGTCGATCAACACCCGATGGACGACCCCAGCTGTCGTTGGCGGCGTGTCGGGTGTGCCGCTTGGCCCAGTATGCCTATGTCAGATCAGTACTGAAGTGCTCGGGACTTTGCCTTCGCCACCAGCGCCTCCAGAAGGGTCAAGAGCACCATCTTGACCGAATCCTTGTTGCGAGCGTCAGTTTCCACTATCGGTGTCTCGTGCGTTACGCCGAGTGCTTCCCGGATCTCGGGAATCGGATAGCGGGGTGCTGCGTCGAAGACGTTGACGCCGACGACGAACGGTATGGCGTTCGCCTCGAAGTAGTCGATGCCGGGGAAGCAGTCGGTGATCCGGCGCGGGTCGACCAGCACCACCGCGCCCAGCGCACCGAGGCAGATGTCGTCCCACATGAATCCGAAGCGCTCCTGGCCGGGAGTACCGAAGAGGTACATCACCAGGGTGTCGTCGACCGTGATGCGGCCGAAGTCCATCGCGACGGTGGTGGTGGTCTTGCCTTCGATCCCGATGCGGTCGTCGATGCCCGTTGACGCCGTGGTCATCGCGGCCTCGGTGCGAAGCGGCTCGATCTCCGAGATCGCACCGACGAACGTCGTCTTGCCGACGCCGAAGCCTCCGGCGATGACGAACTTCACCGACGTTATGCGGTTGGTCGTGCCCGATGCGGTTTGCTGCACGTGTGGTTCCTCTTGAGGTTTCCGACCGGGCTCAGATCGCCCGAACGCGTTCGATCATCTTGGTGAGCATCGACAGCTCGATCTCGACCGGGTCGGTGTGGTGGACGTCGAGCAGGCCAGCAGCGATCAGGTCGTCGGCGAGGATCATCACCACACCGACCACGAGCCGCAGATGGGCGGCCACCTCGGCGACGGAGACGGCGCTCATGCACTGCTCCAGCACGAGCTGCTGCTCCTCCGGGAGGAGAGCGGGGATGTGACCTGCCTTGGTCTGCAGGAGGGTCTCAATTCGCAGGTCACGTCTCTGAGCACGGGTACGCCCGCCCGTCATGATGTAGGGCCGTACCAGATCGTGACCTTCGCTCATGCGACAACCCCCGCCTTCAGCTCGGCCACCAGAGCAGGCGTCAGGACCTGACCTGCCCTTTCGACCAGCAGAGTTGTCTGATATCCGACCAAACCGATGTCGCAGCTCCTGGTCGCCACCACACCGAGGCAGCTGCCGTCCGAGATCGAGGAGACGAACAGGAACCCCTGGCGCATGGCCACGATGATCTGCTCGAGGCCGGCGAAGTCGAAGCAACGGGAAGCACCGTGTCCGAGGCTGACGAAACCGGAGATGATGGCGGCGAGCTGCTCGGCGGAAGCACGGTCCAGCGAGCTGGAAGCGGCCATGAGCAGCCCGTCCGACGAAACGGCGACCGCATCGGTCACTCCGGCTGTTTGGTCGACGAAGCTGTTGAGCAACCAGTTGAAGTTCCTGGCTTCGTCGCTCAGGCTCATTGATCCTCCTCGGATGTGGTGGGATTGCGTGCCTCGTCCAGCCCGCGCTGCACTCCGGCGCTGAAGCTCGACAGGAAGCCGTAGACGTCCTTGGCCGTGCGCGGGTCTCTCTGGGTGTCGCTGGACGTTACGTCGCGCGGCGGCCTCGTGCCGTCGTTCCCACGCCGATGATCCTGGTTATGACTGGGAGCGGCGGCCCGGGGTTGCGGCGCAGACGGAGGTGGAGGCGGTGGTTGTTGCTGGCGGCGCAGGCCCACCGGCTGGGTCTGCGGCATCTGGGCGCCGGCGACCCGCCGAGCCAGACCGCTGGCGGTGTGGTCGCTGGGCGACGGGTGGGTGGTCGGGGCGCCGAGGCCCGGCTGGCGGGGTGCTTGGCCGGGACCGCCGCCGGTACGCACCGCCGGGGTGCCCGGGGGCGGCGTGGGGTTGAACGCCGGGAAGGCACCCGGGCCGCCGCCCGGCGGGGTCAGCGGCCGGCTGGGGTTGATCTGGCGGTGCAGGTGCGTGGTGTAGGTGGCCAGCGTCTGCAGCAGGTCGTCGCTGGGGCGGGCGGGCTGGGTGCTGCCGCCGCCACTGCCGCTGCCGAGGCCCGTGCCGATGCTGCCCTGGCGGGGCGACCGCTTGACCAGGCCACCCGACGTGCGGCCGGGCCCGATGTCGGCAGCACGGGGGCCGCCGCGCTGTGTCAGCGGGGGCGGGTTGCCGGAAGGAGCCGGCGGGAACGCCGTGGGGCCCGGGGCCGGTACCGGAGCGGCCGGCGGGCGGGCCTGTGGGGGCGGCGGTGTGGCCTGCGGCGCCGACACGCGGAGGTGCGGCGCCGACAGGAGCGGAAGCTCCTGACTGTTGGCGCCCGAGGGCAGCGGCGCCGGGCCCGACGTGTCGTGGGTCGGGTCGGCCTCGTACTGCTGGCGGGCGCCCTCGATGGTGAACATCGGCTGCGTCTCGTGGAGCTGACCCGGGTCGACGGGGGGCGGCAGCGGTGCCAGCTGCAGGTCGTTCGTGCCGGTGGCGGGCAGCGGCGGGAACAGCGGTGACGGGGGCGGCGGTGGCGACGTGGGCCCCTGGGGAGGCGTCGGCGGCTGCAGCGGGCCCGGCATGGGCGGCTGCGGCGACTGGGGCGCCCGGGCGGCGGGGAGCACCGGTGCCGGGGGCAACGGCGTCAGCGGCCCGGGGTCGAGCGGCATCAGCGTGGGCAGCGGTGCCACTGGTGCGTGGTTGTCGCTCGAGTGGTTGTCGCTCGAGTGGGCGGCCGGGATGGCCAGCGGCTCGGCCACACGGTCGCCCCCGGAGGCCGGCGATCCCACCGGGGCGAGGCCGGCGATGGCCTGCTGCGAGGTGAGGTCGCGACGGGCCATGAGCGTGGGGGTGCTGGTGAGGTTGGGGGCGCCGGGTGCGGTGTCGAGCTGGCCGGTGTTCGGCTCGGCCGTGAGCAGGGGCGGCGGCAGGTTGATGGTGGCGGTGATGCCGTGGCCGGGGGAGTTGTGGAGGGTGACGTTGATGTTGTGGCGGGCGGCGAGGTTGCCGGCGACGTAGTGGCCGAGGTACTTCGACGGGGCGATGGTGAAGCTCTCGGCGCCGGCGAGGCGGCGGTTGGCTCGGGCGAGCTCCTCGGGGGGCATGCCCAGGCCGGAGTCGATGATCGCCAGCGTGTAGCCGGCGGGCTGGGTGCGTCCGCGGATCTCCACGGTCTGGTCGGGTGGCGAGAAGATCAGGGCGTTCTCGATCAGCTCTGCCAGGAGGTGGGCGAGGTCGGCGGCCGCGGAGCCCATGACCGTCGTCGCTTCGACCGCCCGGACCGTGACGCGCTGGTAGTCCTCGACCTCGCCCAACGCCGCCCGGATCGCATCCGTGACCCGCACTGGTGCGGCCCATTTGCGGGGCGGGTCGATGCCCGCGAGCACGAGCAGCGACTCGGCGTTGCGGCGCATGCGCGTCGCCAGGTGGTCCAACCGGAAGAGGTTGGCGAGGGTGTCGGGGTCGGTCTCGTTGTGCTCGAGCTCGGTGATGAAGTCGAGCTGGCGCCCGAGGAGGTTCTGGTTGCGGCGACCGAGGTTGACGAACGAGTCCGCGATGTTGCGCCGCAACACGGCCTGCTCCACCGCGAGATCCAAGGCGGAGTCCTGCACCGTGTTCAACGCGTCCGCCACATCCGCGACCTCGTCCCGCGTTTGCACGGAGATCGGCTCGACCTGGGGCACCGTCACGTCGTCACCCAACGGCGTGTCCAGGATGTCCAACACCGCGTCGGGCAACCGGTGGTTCGCCATGTCCGTCGCCTGACGGGTCAACGCCCGCAACGGCCGCGTGATCGACCGCGACACCCACCACGTCGCCAAACCCGCGATCAGCAGCGACGCCAGCGCCAGGGCCCCGAACAGCCACTTGTCGACGTCGGCGTTGTCGGTGAGGGAGTTCGCCTCGGACTGCAGCTCCTCGCCGACCTGGCGGCGGAAGATGCTGTAGCCGTTCTCTTCGGCGCTCGGTCCGGCGGCCGCACTGAGCAGCTCGGCGGGCGGGGCGATGCCCTCGGTGAGCCCCCGCTCGACCATCTCGTTGAAGGTTTGCAGGTGGGGTGTCGCCGCCAGGTCCTGCTGGAACTTGCGGTAGCCGCCCGCGGCCTTGGTGTCGATCGACTGGGAGTTGTCGGTCAGCTCGGCGTACAGCGCCGAGACCTCGGCGACCTCCTGCGATGAGCTCACCAGGTTGTCGGGCTGCTCGCCGCCCCCGTTCGCGAAGAAGACGGCGATCGTGAGCTTGGCCATCAGGTCGGTCTGGCGGGCGGCGAGGTCGATCAGCTGGGCGCCTCGCCGCAGCTCGGGGTCGTCGACCTCCAGCGCCACCTGGCGGTTGGTGTCGAACAGCGGGGACATCAGCTCCGAGTAGCCGTCGAACACCTCCCGCGTGAGGTCGATGTTCTCGGGCCTGCGCTCGCCCTGGTAGGCGTCCACCTGCTGGCGCAGCGCGTCCAGCCCGGGGCCCATGGCCTCGAGCGCGGGCCCGTAGGCCTCCTCGGCGGCGTCGCTGCGGCTGGCCAGCTCGCCCCGGAACTCCTCCAGCGCCTGGTCGGTGGCGGCGCGGGCCTCGGTGTTGTCCTCGACCATCAGATCCGGGATGTTTTCCAGTCCCACCAGGTAGATCGCGGCGGCGTTGCGCTCGTCCTCGAGCTTGCTGGGCACGCTTTCGACGCCGATCGCCGCGGTGGCGAGGTCGGCCTGCTCGCGGATCTCGCCGGCGGCGCCGCTGGTGCTGACGGCCTCGAAGACCGCCACGACGAGCAGGGCCAGCAACGGCACGGCCAGAGCGATGGCCAGCTTCACTCGGATCGGGAACCGTTGGAGCACGGAGCTTCCTTTGTTGGCGAGCTAGGTGGTCGGAGCGCTCACGCCCGAGGGGTTGTAGCCCTCGTCGTAACCGCGATAGTCGTCGTCCTCGTACTCGTAGTCGTAGTTCTCGTCGTCGTAGTCGGCGTCGTACTCGTCGGCAAACGCGCCGTCGGCATCGCCGCCGTCGTCGGGAGCGTCGACGTCGTCGCCGGGCATTCCGGTGACCGTGCCGACGTCGTCGGGCAGGCCGATGGCCCAGCCGAGCGTGTCGGCGTCGTCGGTGAGAAGCACGACCGGGCGCTGCAGCGTGCTGGCCGCGAGCGCCTCGAGCATCTCCGCATGCTCGTCTTGGGTGAAGTCGGCGAAGGGGTCGTCGAGCACCGCGGGGACGTCGCTCGTCCCCAGCATCCGGCCGACGGCCCGCCGCAGGTCGTCGGGGATCAGGTCGTTCGACGGCTGCGTGGTGAGGTGGGCGTCGAGGTCGGCCTGGGTGCCGTCGATGTCGGCCCGGGCCCGCTCCAGGTCGCGGGTGGCGGTGGTGAGCCCCACGTCGGCCCGCTCGACCTCGCCCGCCAGCGTCTCCCGCAGCAGCGGCAGCTCGCCCAGCGGGTCGTTCGAGGGCTTCGGGCGCAGGGCGGGCGGCAGGGACTCGCTGATGCGCCGCAACTTGCGGATGGCGTCGCTGAGCGCCGCGGTGGCCCGCTCGAGGGCGGCCTCGGCGGCGATGGCCTGGGCGTCGGCATCGGAGACGCCGACGTCGTACTCCTCGTCGGAGCGCTCCAGCGCCTCGGTGACCGCCGCGATCTGGGCTCGCAGCTGCTCGGCGGCGGCGACCCGCTGGATGCGCCGCTCGTCGTGCGACGTGCGGCCGATCATCTCCTCTTCGAGCTGTTCGACCCGCTCGGCGGCGGCCTCCAGGTCGGCGGCGGTGAGGTAGGAGGCTTCGACGAACTGCTGCGCCTCGTCGGCGTCGCGGGCGTCCTCGTCGTCGAGCGCCAGCATCTCCTGGTCGAGGCGCTCGACGTCGTGCCACACGGCGTTGCGGGCCTCGACCTCGCGCTCGAGGTCGAGCAGGAAGCCGATGGCGGCGTCGCGCACGCTGACGCCGACCGGGTAGACGCCGTAGTTGGCGAGGGCGCCGGCCAGCTCGCGGGTGCGGGCCGGCGGCACCACGGGGTGGGCGTAGAGCAGCTCGGCGACGTGCTCGGCCGGGTCGCAGCACAGCAGGTCGGCGGCCTCGCCGAAGATGCGGTCGCGCCGGGCCCGCAGGGCGATGACGATCTGCGGCGGCTCGGTGGCGGCCCACAGCGACGTGAGCGTGTCCTCGGCGATGCGGCGGGAGCGCAGGGCGTCGAGCAGCTCGGTCTGCGCCTCGTCGAGCTCCGGCTCGGCCATGATCAGGTCGAGGTAGGTCTCGTAGCCGTAGCCGGTGAGCACCTGCTGCTCGCCCATGCGGGCCTGCTGCAGGTAGGCGGCGGCGTCGGGGTGGCCGCCCGACTGGTCGAGCGCCTCCTCGGCGTCGAGCACGGCCTCGTGCGCCCGCTCGATCTCGTCGCGGGCCGCCGGGTGCAGCCGCGACTGGCCGGTGGTGGCCTCCAGCTGGGCGATCAGGTGCTCGATCTGGGACAGGTCGTGCTGGGCCGTGTTCAGCTCGTTGTTCGACGGCGGCGTCGGCAGCGCCGTCTCGATGCGGGCCAGCTCGGCGTCGACCTCGTGCCACTCGCGGGCCAGGTCCTGCGCGACGACGTCGAGCTGCCCGGGGTGGGTCTCGGCGTCGAGCGCCGCCAGCGCCTGCTGCACGGGCGCCGGGTCGAGCAGCGGCGCCTCCATGCGAGCGACCAGGTCGGCCCGCTCGTGGGCCAGCTGATCGCGGAGGGCGGCGCGCTCGGCGGCGCTCGTCTCGATGACGTGGAGCGCCCCCTGAACCTCGTTGTGGGCCGACTCGGAGGAGCGCAGCTCGTGGCCGGCCTTCTCCAGCTCCCGGCGCAGCGCGTTCTCGTCGAGCTCGGCGGCACCCAGCTCGTCGAGCTGCCGCTGCGCGTCGTCGATGGCGCGGGTGGCGGCGTCGCGCTGCTCCATCACGAGGGCGAGGCGGTCGCGGGCGTTCTCCAGCTCGACGCGGCGCTCGTCGAGGTGGCGCTCGGCCTCGTCGGCGGTCTTCGTGAGCTGGCTGGCGTGGTCGAGCAGGTTGTCGCATTCGGCCAGGTGGGCGGCCAGGCGCCGGGCCCGGGCGGCCGCCTCGTCGCGCTTGCTGGCGGCGACGGCCGACTGCTCGCGGGCATGCCGAAGTCGCGCGGTTAGCTGGTCGCGATCCTGGGCATGTTCCTCGACGCGCTGCCGAGCGACCTCTTGGGCGGTGGCGTCGAGGTCGTCGGCACCGAGGGCGGACAGGGTGCCGTTGGAATCGATTCCGGACGCGTCGGACAGCAGCCGAGTGAGTTGCTCGGTCAGTGTCGTCCGCTCGTGGGTACCTGCAGGTAGCACCGTCAGCCTTGGGTGCAGACCCCGCAGGCCTGTGGCGGCGGCGTGGTTCGAATCGTGGGTGTTCACGGTGGCGGTGGCAGCGACCGTTCGGGATCCCCTAGCCCCCGTCTGGTGACCGCCCTCCTCACGACAATTGCGTTACGAACTGATTCTCGCGCGTGGAGAGGCTCGCATGCTCGGAATGTCCTCCGTGATGGTAGTGGGTGCCCCGTCGCATGCTCGTCGCCTATGCGAAACAGACAGTTCACACCGGGTGCCTAGGGTCTGTGCCCGTGATGACCTACGTGGTGCGTCTGTGGCTGCCTGACCGGCCGGGTGCTCTTGGTCAGGTCGCAAGTCGGATCGGTGCGGTGCGGGGCTCCGTCGTCGGCATCGACATCCTGGAGCGAGGCGGCGGCCAGGCCGTCGACGAGCTGGTTGTCGAGCTGCCGGACGACGAGCTCGTCGACATGCTGGTCCGGGAGGTCCGCCAGGTCGACGGCGTGGGCGTGGAGGAGGTGCGGCCGCTCGCCGGCGGGCGCCACCACGACCCCCGGCTCGACGCACTCGAGGCGGTCGCCCAGCTGGTGGGGGCCACCGACCAGGTGGAGCTGCTCGACGGGCTGGTGCTGCAGGCGACCCGGGTGATCGGCTCCGACTGGGGCGCCGTGGTCGACAACGAGCCCGGTGGCCACGAGGTGGTGGCCCGGGCCGGCGACGCCCCGTCGGGTGCGTGGCTGCGGGCGTTCGTGGCCGGCAGCACGCAGTCGTCCGGCGCCACCGGGGTGGCCGAGACCGGTGACGTCGCCTGGGCGCCCCTGCCGTGCTCCCGCCTGGCGCTGGTGCTGGGTCGTGAGGGCGTCACGTTCCGGGCCCGTGAGCGCCACGAGGTCGCCGCGTTCGCCCGCGTGGCCGACACCCGCCACCGCGAGCTGAGCCGCGCCGCCAGCCGCGCCCGCCACCCGTCCCTGGGCTAACCCCAACCCGAACCCCAACCCCCAACCCGAAATTGCGTGGTAGGTGGTCGCAATAGGGCCGCTGGACACGCAGGTTCCTCAGGGTCGGCGCCGGAGGGCGGCGCGGACCTCGCTCACGAGCAGGGGAGCGCGGGTCGAGTAGTCGGCCCAGGTGAAGCGCAGCAGCGTCCAGCCGGCGAGGATCAGTGCGTTCTGGCGAACGTGGTCCGCCTCCCAGACGTCGCGACGTAGGTGGACGCTGCCGTCCAGCTCGATTGCCACCCGCAAGTCGGGATAGGCGAGGTCGAGCCGGTAGGTGCGACCGGCCACCCGCACCTCGTGTTGGAGGACGGGCGTGGGGAGGCCGGCGTCTCTCAGCACCGAGATCACCAGTCGCTCGAACCCGCTGTCGGTGACCACGACCTCGCCGAAGTGCTCGTCGAGGATGGCGCGCAGAGTGCCGACGCCGTCGCGTCCACGGCGGGCGTGGAGCACGAGGGTGTCGAGCAGGGTGTCCCAGGTGACAAGGCGTCGACGCCGGGCGTCATCGAGGGCGAGCTCGACCCGCCTGAAGCCCACCACCGCGCCGAGGTCGAGGAGTGTCCGCTCGACGGATGTCATCGGGATCCCGTTGCGGCGGACCGGCCGCGTCCGATCGAGGTCGGTGCTCTCGTGCGTGTGGACGCCGTCGTGGCGGTACCAGGTACCGCGGGGCACCGAGATGTCGAGCTGCCGTCGGTCGGTGCCGTCGAGGCCCCACAGAGCGGCGGCGGTGCGGTGCGATGCCAGAGCGGCTTCGCCGGCGGCCAGCACGTGGGCGAGGACGGAAGACTCCCAGGTGGCCGGGGCCCCGGCGAGTCGCAGGACGCCCCGCCCGGCGGTGGTCCAGATTCCTCGAGCGACTCGTCCTCGGATGGCCGAACGTGACACGTCGAGCCGGCCGAGCTGGGCGACGGAGACGAGGCCGTGCTGTCTGCTGGCAAGCTCCGCCACCTCGTCGTCTCGGATCACCATGCACTGAAAGGCTAGGAAGGTGGCTCTCCAAAGCTGAAATTGCGTGGCTGGGGGTCGCTATGGGGCCACCACCCACGCAATTTCGGTTAGGGCGCCCAGGTGCGGGAGCGGGTGACCGCGGCGTGCCAGGTGGTGAAGCGGGAGTTGGCGTCGGTGCGGTCGGGGGTGGGGGTGAAGCGGCGGTCGAGCTGCCAGAGGGCCGCGACCTCGTCGGGGCCCGACCACACGCCCTCGGCCAGGCCCGCCAGGTAGGCGGCGCCGGCGACCGTCGTCTCCTGGAGGACCGGGCGCTCCACGGGGACGCCGAGCTGGTCGGCCTGGAACTGGAGCAGGACGTCCATCGCCGAGGCCCCGCCGTCGACGCGCAGCTCGGCGAGCGGCTGGCCCGAGGCCGTCGACATGGCTTCCACCACGTCGCGGGTCTGGTACGCCATCGACTCGACCACCGCCCGCGCCAGCTCGGCCCGCCCCGTGCCCCGGGTGATGCCCACGATCGTCCCCCGGGCGTAGGGGTCCCACCAGGGGCTCCCGAGGCCGGTGAAGGCGGGCACCACGTAGACGCCCTGCGGGTCCGGGCACGAGGCGGCCAGCGGCCCCACCTCCTCGGCCGACGAGATGATCCCCAGGCCGTCGCGCAGCCACTGGATGGCGGCGCCGGTGACGAAGATGGCGCCCTCGAGGGCGTAGGTGGCGCCCGGCTGCCCGTCGATCGTCCAGGCCACCGTGGTCAGCAGCCCGTCGACCGGCGGCGGCAGCGACGAGCCCACGTTCATCAGCACGAAGCTGCCGGTGCCGTAGGTGTTCTTCGACTGGCCGGCGTCGAAGCACGCCTGCCCGAACAGGGCCGCCTGCTGGTCACCGGCCATGCCGGAGATGGGCACGCCGGCGGGCACGGGGCCACCGGCGACGGTCCGACCGAAGCGCCCCTGCGTCGGGCGCACCTCGGGCAGCGCCGTGGTCGGGACGCCGAACAGGTCGACCAGCTCGTCGGACCACCGCAGCGCATCGATGTCGTAGAGCAGGGTGCGGCTGGCGTTGGAGGGCTCGGTGGCGTGCACCCCGCCGGCCGGGCCGCCCGTCAGGTTCCACAGCACCCACGAGTCGACCGTGCCGAACGCCAGGTCGGGTGACGCCTCGACGCCGCCGGGCCCGAGCAGCCACTCCAGCTTGGTGGCGGAGAAGTAGGGGTCGAGGACGAGGCCGGTGGTGCGGCGCACCAGGTCGAGGTGGCCCTGCTCCCGCAGCTCGTCGCAGCGGGCGGCGGTGCGCCGGTCCTGCCACACGATCGCCCGGTGGAGCGGCCGGCCCGTGCGACGGTCCCACACGACGGTGGTCTCGCGCTGGTTGGTGACGCCGACGGCGGCGACCGGCGGCTGGTCGAGGCCGTCGAGCACCTCGGTGAGGGTGGCGGTGACGGCCGTCCAGATCTCGTCGGCGTCGTGCTCCACCCATCCGGGCCGCGGGAAGTGCTGGGTGAGCTCCCGGTAGGCGGTGCCGACCGGCCGGCCCGACTCGTCGAAGGCGAAGCTGCGGACGCCAGTGGTGCCGGCGTCGATGGCGATGACCACGGCCATGGGTCCGACACCCTAGACACTGGTCACAGGTGGTTCCGAGGCGCCACTAGCCCCCCGACCACCCCGCCGCCGGCCCCAGCGGTCTCGGGCTACGCCGAGGCGCCACTAACTTCTTGCCCATGCGCATAGCGATGCTCACCGGGGGTGGCGACTGCCCCGGTCTCAACGCCGTGATGCGGGCCGTGGCCCGCAAGAGCGAGTCGGTGTACGGCGATGAGCTGCTCGGGTTCCGCGACGGCTGGCGCGGGGTCCTCGAGGACGACACCGTCCCGCTGTCGATCCAGTCGTTCCGGGGCACGCTGCCCCGGGGCGGGACGATCCTGGGGTCGTCGCGCACGAACCCCTACAAGATCGACGGCGGTCCCGACCGGGTGCGCGAGGTGCTGGCGGCCAACTCGGTCGACGCGCTGGTGGCGATCGGCGGCGAGGACACGCTGGGCGTCGCCGCCCGGCTGGCCGCCGAGGACGTGGCGGTGGTCGGCGTGCCCAAGACCATCGACAACGACCTCAACGCCACCGAGCTGACCTTCGGCTTCAACACCGCGGTACAGATCTGCGTCGATGCCATCGACCGGCTCCACACCACCGCCGAGTCGCACGACCGGGTGATGGTGGTCGAGGTGATGGGCCGCCACGCCGGCCACATCGCCACCTGGGCGGCCATCGCCGGCGGGGCGACGCTCGTGCTCGTCCCCGAGGAGCCGTTCCACATCGACGAGGTGTGCGACGTGATCCGCCACCGCCACGAGGGCGGCCGCTACGCGTCGATCGTCGTGATCGCCGAGGGCGCCACTCCCCAGGAGGGCACCCTGGCGGTCGCCTCCGGCGAGGTCGACGCCTTCGGCCACGTGCGCCTGGGCGGCATCGGCGACCAGGTGGCCCAGGCCATCGAGGCGCGCACCGGCTACGAGACCCGGGCGATCGTGCTGGGCCACGTGCAGCGCGGCGGCACGCCCACGGCGTTCGACCGGGTGCTGGCCACCCGGTTCGGCATCGCCGCGGCCGAGGCGGTGCACGACGGCGACTTCGGCAAGATGGTCGCCCTGCGGAGCGGGGACATCGTGCGGGTGCCGCTCAGCGAGGCGACGGCCGAGCTGAAGCTGGTCGACCCGGCGATCCTCGACGTCGCCAAGGTCTTCTTCGGCTGACCCCAGTCCGAAACTTCGACAGGAACGGCTGCTATAGCGCCATCTCTGTCGAGATTTCGGGTCGGGGGTGGGGCTTCGGCTGACCCTCAGCCCCCGGCCGCGGCACCGGCGTTCTTCAGGGTGCCCGTGGAGGTCTGGCTGATGTCGGTCTGGCCCAGGACGCAGAAGGTGTCGGTCACGCCGTCGTTCCACTGCGCCTCGGACGGAGTCTGCGGGTAGAGCTGCAAGCCGGCCGCCACGGCGACGTCCGGTCCCGCGCCGAAGAAGGCGGTCAGCTCCAACGAGCAGGCATCCTTCTGCTGGGTCATGACGGCGTCGCCGGGGAACGCCCCGTCCGGGTCGGGCGCCGGGATGACCTTGAAGACCTCGCCGTTGTGGGCGGCGCCGCAGTTGACGATGTCGACGTCGTTGAGGTCTTCGCCCAGGTAGCACTCGCCTTCGGCCACGTCGGCGAGGGTGTCCGGCTCGTTGCCCTTCTGGGTGAGGGCGATGGTGGCGATCACCGCCACGACGAGGATGAGGAACAGGACGACCACGCCGGCGCGGCCCTTCCACTTCTGCTTGGTCTTGACCCGCTCCTTCTGCTCGCGGGTGAGGTAGCCGGGCGGCAGGTCGTTCGACGCTCCCGGCGGTGGCGGGGCCGACGCCTGGCGGTAGCCGAGCGACGGGGGCGGGGCCTCGTGGTGGGCGTTGTCGAACGTGGGGTCGGCGTGGCCCGGGCCCGGCGGGGGGGCGTAGCCACCGCTGGTCGGCGCGGCGTAGGCGCCACCCGGGGACGGCGCGGGCTGGGCCGCGTAGGCGCCGCTGTTGGGCGCCTGGCCGGGAGGGGGCGGCGGGGCGCCGTAGCTGCCACCGGTCGGCGCGGGTGGGGGCGGGGCGGCCGCGGTCGCCGCCGGGGCGACGGGGGCCGCCGGAACCGGTGCCGGGGCGACGGGTGGGGGCGGGGCTGCTACCGGTGCGATGGGAGCCACGGGAGCGACCCGCGCCGGCGGAGGGGGGAGCGGTGCCGTGGGCGTCGGGACGACGGCGGCGGGCGGGGGAGGCGGTGCCGCGGCCGGGGCGACAGGGGCTGCCGGGGCGCCGGCGGCGTCGCCCACGGGGACACCGGCGGCGCGGGCGGCCACGATGGCGGCGCCCAGGGCTATGGCGTGCTTCGGGTGGGCGTCGACGGCAACGGGCCGGCCCAGCTGGCTCGACACCATCTGCGCCACCATCGGGATCCGCGACGAGCCGCCCACCAGCAGCACGTGGCGCACGTCCTTCGGCTCCAGCCCGGCGGAGCGCACCGCCCGCTCCATCGCCGTGACCGTCTCCACCAGCGGCGGGCGGATCATCGCCTCCAGCTCGGAGCGGGTGCAGCGCACCTCGGTCTGCGTGTTGGGCAGCAGCACCGGGATGACGGCCTCGGTGTCGAGCGACAGGGCCTCCTTGGCCTGCGTGCACTCCTGCCGCAGCCGGGCGACGGCCGACACGGTGGCCTCGTCCTCGGGGTCGAGATCGTCGAACACGCCCTCCAGGGCCTGGGTGACGTGGGCGAACACGGCCGAGTCGAAGTCGATCCCGCCGAGGCGCTCGATGCCCTCGGGCGTGCCCAGGATCGTGAACGAGGAGTCGGCCTCCTTGCGCAGGACGGCGGCGTCGAAGGTGCCGCCGCCCAGGTCGTACACGGCGATCACCGCGCCCGGGTCGACCCGCGCCTGGGTGGCGTAGGAGATGGCGGCCGCCTGCGGCTCGGTGGCCAGGGTGACCTCGGCCAGGCCGGCGGCATCGGCGGCCCGCATCAGCAGGTCGCGCTTGTAGGGGCCCCAGTTGGCCGGGTGGGTGAGCGCCACCTTCAGCGGGGCGACGCCCTTGGCCCGCACGACGGTGTCGTAGACCCAGCGCAGCAGGTGCCCGGTGAGCATCTCGGGCGGCGTGGGCGCTCCGGCGAGGAGGACCGGGGTGGGGTCGCCGAGGCGGCGCTTGAACTCGCGTGCGATCCGCTCGGGGTCGGTGACGGCGTGCCGGTTGGCGGCGTCGCCGGCCACGATCTCGCCGTCGGGCCGCATGTAGAGCACCGAGGGGATCGACGGGCCGCGGTCGCCGAGCGGCACCACCTCGATCCGTCCTGCCTCGTGCGTCGCCGCAGCCGTGTACGTGGTCCCCAGGTCAATGCCGAGGTGGTAGGTCATCGAACGTCCGCTCACTTTGCCCGCTGATGGTGCGCATGGTCTCGCCTGTCCGGCCCTGTGCGCTGTCGGACACTAGTGGAGACTCCCGGGCCTTTTGGACTCCCCCCGGAGCGGTGCGGGCAGGTCAGCCGGTCGACGTGGTCGTCGTCGTCGACGGCTGGGCGAGCTCGACGAAGTCCTCGCGCCCGAGTGGGTCGGCGCTCGCCTGGCCCTCGCCGTCGACCGCCTCGAACAGCGTCCCGTCGCGCTCGAAGCGCACCGACTCGACGCCGTCGAACTCGGTGGCCGTGTAGACGATCTGGGCGAAGGCGTTCTGGGCGATGATGCCGTGGAGCTCGTCGTACACGCCCTCGGGCATGTCGACGACCAGCACGTGACCCCGCTGCCGGGGACGTGACGCCAGCGCGGCGTCGGGCGGGAGCGCCGACCACAGGCCCCGTTCCCGCTCGGTGTCGACGGGCGGCTGGCTGAGCAGGGCCTCGAGGTGGCTCCCGGCGGTGGCGGGCCGGGCGACCTGGCGCGGCACCTCCGTGAGGACCGTCTCGCCGGCGCCGGCATCGCCGGTGAGGAGGAACCACACCGAGATCTCCTCGGCGTCCTCGCCCGGCAGGACGAGCGTGGAGGGTGCGGTGCTGGCGCTCGACTCGACCGACGACCCGGTGATCGCCTCGGGGGAGTCGTCGGTGCTGAGCCCGCAGCTGGCGAGCAGCATGGCCACCACCGCGCCCCCGAACACCACCACCAGCCGACGCCGGATGTCCATGCCGCCGATCCCGCTCATGCCATCTCTTCGCTGTCGCCGTTCTCGGATGGCTGCGTGACGGCGGGCAGCTGGACGACGAAGCGGGCCCCCGGCCGGCCGTCGGCCCGGTCCTCCACGAACACCCGGCCCTGGTGGAGTCGGACGTGCTCGGCCACCAGCGACAGTCCCAGCCCGACGCCCTCGCCGCCCGCCGTGCGCCGGTCGCCGGCGGAGAGCCCGCGGCTGAAGCGGTCGAAGATCCGCTGGCGGTCCTCCTCGGGGATGCCGGGGCCGTCGTCCTCGACGGCGATCTGCACCTCGCCCTCGACCTGGCGCAGCTCCACCCGGGACGCCCCGCCGCCGTACTTGGCGGCGTTGTCGATCAGGTTGGCGATCACCCGCATGAGCCGCCGCTTGTCGGCCGCGACCACCACGCCGGCGAGCTGCCAGTCGATGTCGAGCGGGATGTCGGCGTCGGTGGTGGTGCTGACCGCCTGCATGACGAGCTCGGCGACGCGCACCTCATACAGGTCGAGATGCATGACTCCGGCGTCGAACCGCGAGATCTCCAGCAGATCCTCGATGAGCTGCCGGAAGCGGTTGACGTCGGCGACCATCAGGTCGAGCGCGGCACGGGCCCGCTCGGGCATGTCGTCGCGGTGGTTCTCCAGCACCGTGATCGACGCCGAGAGCGTGGTCAGCGGCGAGCGCAGCTCGTGGCTCACGTTGGAGGCGAAGCGGGTGTCGCGCTCGATGCGCCGCTCCAGCGCCACCGCCATCTCGTTGAACGACGTGGCCAGCGAGGCGAGGTCGGGGTCGTCGCTGGCCTCGACGCGGGTGGCCAGGTCGCCCCGGGCGATGTCCTCGGCGGCGGCGCCGACCCGCTTGAGCGGGCGGAGGACGCGGCGGGCCGCCCACCAGCCGAGCAGCGCGCCGCACATGGTGGTGACCAGGCCCGCGGCGACGAGCGAGATGCCCAGCGTCTCCAGGCTCAGCTCCAGCTCGTCGAGCGGCATCACCTCGAAGTAGGCGGCGTCGGCCGCGGTGTCGGTGTCGAGCTTGATGCCCACCGCCAGGTAGACGTCGCCGCGGTACGAGTAGCGCATGCGGGCGTCGTCGCCGTCCCGGACGACGCCGATCAGCTCGGTGGGCAGTGCGCTCTGCCCGTAGACCGGGTCGGCGGGGTACCACTCGCCGCCGACGTACAGGATCGGGTGGGCGCCGGCGGGCCGCGGCGCCGCCTGGACCAGATCCCTCGGCGGCGTCCCGGCGTCGAGGCCCTGGGTGGCGTCCTCGGCGTTGGAGACGGCCAGCGTGGTGGCGCTCGACGACCGCTGGTCGAGCTGGTTCTGCCGGGTGAAGCCCCAGGTGCCGGCGGCCAGCAGCGCCGAGAGCAGGAAGGCCCCCACGGCGAAGGCGATGGTGATGCGGGCCCGCAGGCCCAGCCGCGGGAGGAACCGGGGCCGCCTCATGGCACCTTCATGCAGACGACCACGAGGTCACTCACGCCTGGAGCTTGTAGCCGAGGCCTCGCACGGTGACGACGTGGTGCGGGTTGGCGGCGTCGTTCTCGACCTTGGTGCGCAGCCGGCGGACGTGGACGTCGACGAGGCGACCGTCGCCGAAGTAGCCGTAGCCCCACACCCGCTCCAGCAGCACCTCGCGGCTGAACACCCGGCCCGGGCTCGACGCGAGCTCGACGAGCAGCTTGAACTCGGTCTTGGTGAGGTGGATCTCCTGGCCGGCGCGGCGCACGACACCCTCGTCAGGGATGATCTCGAGGTCGCCGAAGCGCAGGTGCGGGCTGGCCGGGTCGCTGGCGCGGGCCCGTCGCAGCAGCGCCCGGATGCGCGCCGACAGCTCCTTGGGTGCGAACGGCTTGGTGAGGTAGTCGTCGGCACCGGCTTCGAGCCCGGCGACCACGTCGTGGGTGTCGGCCCGGGCGGTGACCATCACGATCGGCACGTCGGAGACCCGGCGGATGTTCCGGCACACCTCGAACCCGTCGAGCCCCGGGAGCATGATGTCGATCAGCACGACGTCGGCGGGCTGCCGGGTGAAGGCGGCGAGCGCCTCTTCGCCCGTCTCGGATTCCTCGACGGTCCAGCCCTCGTCCTCGAGGGCGAGCTTCACCGCCGTCCGGATGCGCTCGTCGTCTTCAACGGTCAGGATGCGAGTAGCCACGGTCAAGATGGTGCCTCATGGGGCCCCGCTGGTGGGGTGTTCGGTGGTGCGGGGCGCCCGACGTCGGGTGTGAGCTTCGACGTCAGGTGGAGGTCGAGGTCGAGAGTTCTAGTCGACGTCGGAGTCGAGGTCGATGTCGGTGTACGCCGCCAGGAGCGCTTCCCGGCCCGGACCGCGGCCCGTGCGGTAGTGCAGGCCCTCCGCCAGCTTGGCCCCCAGCTCACGGCAGGAGACCAGGGCACTCGCCCCCTCGGCGCTGAAGTCGTCGAGCGCCCGCAGGTCGATGTCGAGCCGGGTGGTCTCGGTGCCGACGGCAGCGTCGACTGCGTTGAGCAGGGCTTCGCCGGTGGGGAGGTTGAGGTTGCCCTCGACGGCGATCACCACGGTCGTCCCTTCCTGGTGGACGGTGATCGCGGGGCTGTCCTGGTCGTCGTGGGCAGCGTTCCGGCCGTCATGGCCGCCCGAGGGCGGACGCGTCGGCGAGGCAGCGGCGGTCATTCGACCAAGCATGGCGACGGATCGTGACGGCGCGTGCCCGGGCTCGTTGCAGTCGAGTGACGAAGCATCCTGGCCCGGTGACCTACGACACGTCGGTAACACCGAGCGAACCGAGGAGGTCACGCAGTGCCGTAGAAATGCCGTTCGCTGCTGCAAATACCGAACTGGGCACCACTGGTCCACCCGTCAGGGACGACACCACGGCACCCGCCTCCGTGGCGATCAGCGACCCCGCGGCCAGGTCCCACCAGCCCAGACCCCGCTCGAAGTAGGCGTCGACCCGGCCGCAGGCGACCGAGCACAGATCGACCGCGGCGGCCCCCATCCGGCGGATGTCGCGGACCTGCGGCAGCAGCTCTACCAGCACTTCTGCCTGGTGCCGGCGTCGCTCGGGCCGGTAGCCGAAGCCGGTCGCCAGCAGGGCGTCGGCCACGTCGGTCTGGTCGGAGCAGTGGATCGGCTCGCCGTTGCGGAGGGCGCCGTGGCCCGGAGCGGCGGTGAACAGCTCGTCGTGGACGACGTCGAACACGACGCCCGCCACCGTCCGGCTGCTGTCGTGGGCGTCGGGGTCGTCGGCGGCGACGGTCTCGGCCGCGATCGACACCGCCCACCCCGGATGGCCGTACAGGTAGTTGGTGGTGCCGTCGAGCGGGTCGATCACCCAGCGCAGCCCGCTGGTGCCGGCGCGGGCGCTGCCCTCCTCGGCCACGATGCCGTCGTCGGGGCGGGCGTCGAGCAGGGCGGCGACGATGAGCTCCTCGGACGCCCGGTCCATCTCGGTGACCATGTCGGTGGACGTCGACTTGGTCTCCACCAGGCTCCGGCTGCGACGGGCGCCGTCGAGCAGCAGGTCGGCGGCCTTCCTGGCCACCCCGGAGGCGAGGTCGACCAGCTCGAGGGGATCGGCGATGTCAGGCGTCGGCACGAGGAGTGACGGTACCGTGCGGGTGTGGGTGCCTCCTTCGCAGTCGACCTCCGCAGCGACACCGTGACCCGGCCGACCGACGCCATGCGGCGGGCCATGGCCGAGGCCGAGGTGGGCGACGACGGTTTCGGCGACGACCCCACCCTCAACCGCCTCCAGGAGGCCTTCGCCGCCCGGGTGGGGCAGGAGGCGGCGCTGTTCCTGCCGTCGGGCACCATGGCCAACCAGGTGGCGCTGCGGGTGCTGGCGCCGCCGGGCACGGCCGTGGTCGCCGGTCGCCGCCAGCACGTGGTGACCCACGAGGGCGGCGCGTTCGGCATCAACCAGTCGGCCCAGCTCCAGGTGGTCGACGACGAGGACGGCACGATCGACCCCGCCGAGGTTGCCTACCTGGTGGAAGCCGCCGGCCACCGCTGGCCCCAGCCGAGCGTGGTGTGCGCCGAGAACACCCACCTGAGCTCAGGTGGCCGGGCGTGGCCGCTGGAGCGGTTCCGGGCCCTGGTCGACGTGGGCGTGCCGGTGCACCTCGACGGCGCCCGGCTGTTCAACGCCTCGGTGGCCGCCGGCGTCGCTCCCGCCGCCTACGGGTCGCTGGCCACCTCGGTGACCGCCTGCCTCTCCAAGGGGCTGGGCGCGCCGATCGGGTCGCTGCTGGCGGGGTCGGCCGACTTCGTCGACCGGGCCCGGCTGGAGCGCAAGCGGCTGGGCGGCACGATGCGCCAGGTCGGGGTGGTCGCCGCCGCCGGGCTGGTGGCGCTCGACACGATGGTCGACCGCCTGGCCGACGACCACGCCCGCGCCCGCCGGCTCGCGGCGGCGGTGGAGGAGCGCTGGCCGGGCGCCAACCGGGGTGCCCCGTCCGAGTTGATGACCAACGTGGTGCTGTTCCACCACGACGACCCGCTGCGGCTGCTCGGTTACCTGGCCGGCGAAGGGGTCGGGGCGGTGACGCTGGGGCCGCGGCTGGTGCGCCTCGTGACGCACGCGGACGTCGACGACGAGGGCGTCGACCGTGCCGTCGCCGCCCTCAAGGGCGCTCCATGAGCGACGTGGCCCTCTACGCCGACACGCCGGGGCGGGCCCTGGCGATCTACGCCCACCCCGACGACCCCGAGGTGGCATGCGGGGGGACGCTCGCCCGGTGGGCGTCTGCCGGGACCGAGGTGCGGCTGGTGGTGGTCAACGCCGGCGACAAGGGCTCGTTCGACCCCGGCACCGACCCCCGGGTGCTCACCGAGAAGCGGGCCGCCGAGGTGACGGCGGCCGTCGAGGTGCTCGGGCTCCGGGGCGCCGAGTTGCTGGGCGTCCCCGACGGCGAGGCGGCCAACGACCTGGCGCTGCGCGGGCGGCTGGTGGGCCTGCTGCGCCGGCACCGGCCCGACGTGGTGGTGGCGCCCGACCCCACGGCGGTGTTCTTCGGCGACAGCTACGTGAACCACCGCGACCACCGGGAGGTGGGCTTCGCCGTGCTCGACGCGGTCGCCCCGGCGGCGTCGAGCCCCCTGTACTTCCCCGAGGAGGGGCCGCCCCACCACGTGGGCGGGGTGCTGCTGTCGGGCACGCTGGAGCCCGACGCCTGGGTCGACGTGACCGCCACCATCGAGCAGAAGATCGCCGCCGTCGCCTGCCACGAGAGCCGCCTCGGCGACGACCCCGACCTGGTGCGCGAGCTGCTGCACGCCCGCACCGCCGAGGCGGGCGCCCACGCCGGCGTCGCCCACGCCGAGGGCTACCGCCGCCTGCGGCTCTAGCCGCGACCGGCTGAAATTGCGTTGATCTGCCCGCTCTACGCGGGTTCTCGAACGCAATTTGCTACGGGGTGGAGTCCTGCTCCTCGCGGTGCTGGATGATCCGCCACTCGCCCATGGCCCGGAGCGCGAGGGTGGCGACGACCGCGACCCCGACCGCCCCGATGAGCGCCCCCGTGGTCGCCCCCAGGCCCCGCTGGACCGTGCAGTCGCCGTCGCACTGCAGGTCGGCGAAGGCGTACCCGATGATCCCCCCGCACGTCCCGGCCAGCAGGATCGACACGAACGCCAGCACCCGGGCGCCCGTGGAGGGCAGGGCGGTGGGGGCGTAGTCGGACGGACCGGGCTGGGGTCGAGGGTCGGAGGCGTCGGCCATGCCCCACCATGCCACGAGCGATGACGGCTGCCAGACTGCGGGGATGTCGGGCATGTCGGACGACGCCGTGCACCAGTGGACCGTGGGTGGCGGGCTGATCCTCGGCGACGAGGGGCTGCTGCTGGTGCGCAACCGGCGGCGCGACGGCTCGCACGACTGGAGCCCGCCCGGCGGCGTGATCGAGGCGGGAGAGTCGCTGGTCGACGGGCTGACCCGGGAGGTGGTCGAGGAGACCGGGGTCGAGGTGCTGGACTGGGACGGGCCCGTCTACGAGGTGCACGTCGACGCCCCCGACATGGGCTGGCGGGCGCACATCGAGGTGCACCTGGCCCGCGTGTACCACGGTGACCTGCGCATCGACGACCCGGACGGCATCGTGGTCGACGCCGCCTGGGTGCAGCCCGGCTCGTGCGAGGAGCAGCTGGCCGGCTGCCGCCGCTGGGTGAGCGAGCCGTTGCTGACCTGGCTCGACGCCTCGGGCGCCGGCACCGCTCCCTGGCCCGCCCGCGCCTTCCGCTACCACCTCGCCGGCCGCGATCCGTCGACGGCGTCGCTCACCCTGCTGGAGTGACGACATGACGTCGGTCGGCGTGGCGGGGGAGCGCACCATCCTCCACGTCGACATGGACGCGTTCTTCGTGTCGGTGGAGCTGCTGCGGCGCCCCGAGCTGCGGGGACAGCCCGTGGTGGTCGGCGGCACCGGTCGCCGGGGCGTGGTCGCCGCCGCCAACTACGAGGCCCGGGTGCACGGCGTCTTCTCGGCGATGCCGACCGCCCAGGCCCGTCGCCTCTGCCCCCGGGCCGTGTTCCTGGCCGGCGACCACAAGCTCTACGGCGAGGTCAGCACCAGGGTGATGGCGATCTTCCACGAGTTCACGCCGCTGGTGGAGCCGCTCAGCCTCGACGAGGCCTTCCTCGACGTCAGCGGGGCCCGCCGGCGCGCCGGCGACGGCCCGACCATCGCCCGTGCCGTCCGCGAGCGGATCCTCGACCAGGAGCGGCTGGCCTGCGCGGTCGGGGTCGCCGCCTCGAAGCTGGTGGCCAAGCTCGCCTCGGCCGCCGCCAAGCCCCGGGTCACGCCCTCCGGTCTGCAGCCCGGCCTGGGCGTCCTGGTGGTCCCGGCCGGGGAGGAGCACGCCTTCATGCACCCGCTGCCGGCCCGGGCGCTGTGGGGCGTGGGCCCCAAGACGCTCGAGCGGCTGGAACGCCTGGGCGTCCACACCATCGGCGACATCGCCGCGCTGCCGGTGCAGGCCCTGGTCCGCGCGGTGGGCGACGCCCACGGCCGTCACCTGCACGCGGTCGCCTCCGGGATCGACGACCGGCCGGTCGAGCCGGACCAGCCGGTGAAGTCGGTCGGCCACGAGGAGACCTTCCCCCGCGACGTCCACGACGCCGAGCGGCTCGGCCGGGAGGTGGTCCGGATGGCCGACGGGGTGGCGTCCCGCCTGCGCGGCGCCGGGTTGGCGGGGCGCACCGTCACCCTCAAGCTGCGCTTCGGCGACTTCCGCACGATCACCCGCTCGATCACCCTCCCCACGGTGGTCGACGCCGCCCCGACGATCGCCCGCGCCGCCGGCGAGCTGCTCGCCGCCGTCGACCCGTCGCCCGGGGTCCGCCTCCTCGGCGTCACCGTGTCGGGCCTGAGCGCCGATCCCGCCCGGCAGCTCAGCTTCGACGACATCGCCGCGGGCCGGCGCTCCTGGGACGACGCCAGCAGCGCCATCGACGAGATCCGCGCCCGCTACGGCGACGCCGCGATCGGTCCCGCCGCGGCCATGGGCCGTGACGGATTGCGCATCAAACGTCGGGGGGATGACCCCTGGGGCCCCGGCGCGGATGGCACTCTGTAGGCCCACGGTTACCCGCTTGAGACCGGTACGGATCGGGAACAAGAGGGTGACACGACAGGTAAAGGCGAAAATAGCTAGGGAATCCGCCACAACGAGCGAAAAGCCGGAGGGCGATGGCGAGGCCGCGTTGTCGTTCCGACCGGCCTATGGAACACTTGTTGCCACCGGTTTTGGATGCCCGGGCGGAGAAGGGGTTCGGCGTGCCGCTTTCCGAGGACGAGGAACGCATCCTCCAGGAAATCGCTCAGCGTTTCTACGAGGACGACCCTACGTTCGCGCGCGAGGTCAGCGAGTCGACGCTGTACCGGCACACCGTCCGCCGGATGAAGTGGTCCGTACTGGGGGTGCTGGTGGGGGCGGTCTTCCTGATCGTCACCCTGTCGGCGTCCTACATGCTGGCGTTCGTCGGGTTCCTCATCATGCTGGCGAGCGCCCTCGTCTTCGAGCGGAACCTGCACAAGCTCGGCCGGGCCGGCCTGGAGCAGCTGTCGCAGAGCTGGAAGGCCGCCGGCCTGCGTGACGTCCTCGGTGGCGCCGGTCGCCGCATGCGCGACCGGGTGCGCCGCGAGGACGACGAAGACGAGCGCTGAGTAGCGCCTGAGGCGAGTCCTCGGCCTAGGTGCTCGGCTTGGGGCGGAGCGTCGTGCCCGTGCGGGAGCGCGTCACGCCGTGGGCCGACCGGCGGGCCTGGTCGCGCCCGGGGAACAGGCGCCGGATGTCGAGGTAGGCGGCGACCCGGTTCCACAGGCTGCGCCGGGCCCGGGCAGCGGTGGCGACGGTGGCCGCGGCGGCGGCGAGCTCTTCGGCCTCCGCCTCGGTGGGCGGGACCTCGGCGTATGTGGCCTGCTCGACGGCGCGGGCGAGAACGTCGATCGCTCCGGCGGCACCCGGTAGGGCGAGGCGGAGCCGGGCAGCTCGTTCGGCCACCGTCAGCGACGGCAGGAGGTGGATGCCCGCGGCTTCGGCCTCCTCGCCGGTCTCGATCCAGGCGAGGTCCAGCTTCTCGACGGGCTCGCGGGCCCGGGACCGTCGCACGTAGCGCTGGCCCACCAGCCCCAGCGGCACCAGCAGCAGGTAGGCGAGGGCGCCGAGGCCGGCCGGGCGGACCACGTCCCCGGCCGGGGGCACCTTGAAGGTCACCCGGTCGTCGTCGGGGCTGTCCTCGTTGACGGTCGACCCGGCGCCGTCCACCTCGTCGGGCCGGGTCGGGCCGGTGGGCCCGCCAGGTGCGGGCGTGGGCGCCGGCGTGCCGGGGTCGTCACCGGCGCCGGGGTCGGTCGGGCTCGGCTGGTCGCCCGGGGCCTGGGCCTCGTCGAGTCCGAGGTAGTCGGCGTTGGCGGGCGCCCGGCCGGGCGTCGGTTCGAACGGCACCCAGCCCAGGCCCTCGAAGTAGACCTCGGGCCAGGCGTGGGCGTTGCGGCCCTTCACCCGGAAGAGGCCGTCCTGGTTGGTCTCGTCCTCGTCGCCCTTGGTGAAGCCGACTGCGACCCGGGCGGGGATGTCGATCGACCGGGCCATCGCCGCGAAGGCGGCGGCGAACTGCTCGCAGTAGCCCCGCCTCTCCTCGAAGAGGAACCGCTCCAGGGCGTTCTTGCCGTGGCCCCGCTGGACGTCGAGCGTGTAGTCGTAGCTCTGCAGGTAGCCCTGGAGCGCCATCATCTTGTCGTACGTCGTGGCCTTGTCGCTGGTGAGCGACAGGGCGAGGTCGGTGACGTTCTGGCTGAAGTCGTCGGGCAGTGCCGTGTAGCGGTCTTGGATCTCCTCCGACACCTGGGTGGGCGCGGCGCGCAGCTGCTCGATGGGGAAGCTGCTCGGCACCGTCGATTCGACGGTGTACGTCAGGCCGTCGGACGAGCTGAGGTCGCGGGGCACGATCAGCGTGCCGGAGGCGCGGTCGTACTTGACGGTCATGCCGTTCTCGACGTCGATCGACCGGGGCTCGTAGGCGCTGGGCAGCCAGATCTGCCCCAACGCCGCGATGGTGAACTCCTGGCGGACGGTCACGGTCGGGGTGCCGGGCGGCACCGACTCGGGCAGCTCGCCTTCGGCCTCGGCGGTGTCGTAGGTGGACTTCCAGATGGTGCCGTCGAAGGCGTCGAGGGCGGTGAGCCGCCAGTAGTAGCCCTCGCCGTCGTCGGTCTGCACCGTGAAGACCTCGATCTCGGGCTGGTCGACGAGCCGGCCCCGGATGTCGACCAGGGGGCTGAGGACGACCCGCGCCTCCTCCTTGTCGCCGATGTCGCGCCACGGGAAGATGGGCTCGGCGCCGGCTCCGGGCAGCGACGGGCCCACGCAGGCACCCGCGACCACGGCCAGGGCCCCCAGCGCGGTGCCGGTCGACACCAGCGACCAGCGGCCCCGCTGCTGTTGCAGCGCCGCCCAGCTGGCCGTGTCCTCCTGGCGCCAGGTGCGGTGCAGCAGCAGGAACAGCATCGCCGCGGCCACGAACACGGCCGCCCCCAGGCCCCGCTGGCCCTCGGCGCCGAGCACCGAGGCGAACAGGAACAGCGTGGCGGGCGGCAGCAGCGCCTCGAAGGAGACGCCGGTGCGGAAGGCGCCCCAGTCGGCCACGAAGGCGATCACCCACACGGTGATGCTGGTGGCGACCACGAACCCGGGCACGACCGTCGCCGGCGCCTTCTGCTCGCGGAACACCGCCCAGGCCGCGTCCATGTCGTTGCTGATCGCGGAGAACGTGTCGGGCGAGGGCAGCACGATCCAGGCGGTCGACATGTACTGCGTCACCGTGATGACCACCGCGCCGATCACGACGGCCGCCAACGCCGCCGGCAGCAGCCGCACCCGGTTCCGGCGCAGCAGGGCCATGGTGAGGTGGGCCGCGAACGCCTGCATGATCAGCGGCCCCCGGAAGGAGCCGTCGGCGAACAGCCGGTGCATCCCGACGATCGCCGCTGCGGTCACGCCGAACAGCGCCACCTCGGTCGCCACCTGCATGGCGTCGCTGCGCCGGTTCATGCGGTGGCTCCTCGCCGGCTCTGCGCGGGTTGGGTGCGGCGGCGGCGCATGGCCCGCTTCCAGGCGACGTCGAACGGCGTCGACTCGGTGACCCGCACGAGCGGCCCCTCGATGCCGGCGGCGACCTTCGGCGGCGGGTTGTGCGCGGGCCCGGGGCCGTAGCCGTTGGTGGGCGAGGCGCCGTTCGTCGGGCCCGAGCCGTTGCGCCGGCCCGACCCCGACCGCGGCACCGAGTCGATCTTCACCACGTTCAGCGAGCCGTAGCGCCGGCCCAGGCGGACCACGGCGTTCAGCTCCTCGCCCGGTACGTAGGCGACGATGACGATCAGGGCGCCGCCCGAGCCCTCCTTCAGCACCTCCAGCATCGCCTTCAGGCTGGCCATGCCACTGGGCTGGACGACGGCGAGGTGCTCGAGCATCGCCCCGAGGTGGGCACGGCCGGTGGCGAAGCCGGAGTCGGTGCCGTCGGTGGTGACCAGCCGCACCAGGTCGTTGCGCTGGCAGTTGGCGTTGACGATCGACGCCGCGGCCGACACCGCCACCTCGATGCTCTCGGCGTCGTGGGCCGCCCTGCGCAGGTCGAGCACCACGGTGGTGCGCCCCTGCCAGGGCTGCTCCTGCTGGCGCACCAGCAGCTCGTCGTGCCGCGCCGTGGAGGGCCAGTGGATCTGGCGCAGGTCGTCGCCGACGACGTAGGGCCGCAGGGCGTAGAAGTCGTCGCCCGCCCGCCCGAGCGCGTTGGGCTGCAGCGACCCGGCCAGCGGGTCGTGGCCCACGGTGAAGGGCACCGGCTCGATCAGGTCGATCCGGGGCAGCACCGTCACCTCCACGGCCTCGGCGGCCTCGGTGGCGCTGCGGACCAGCCCGAAGGCGTCACCCACCACCACCTCGAGGGGCCCGACCCGGTGGATGCCGCGGCGCTCGGTGGGCAGCCGGTAGCTGGCGGCGGCGACGGCGTGGCGGTCGAGCGGCGGCACCAGCAGCTCGGCGCCCTCGGTGCCCGACACGGGGTCGCGCAGGCGCAGCAGCGGCGTGGCCTGGCGGCGCAGGTTCTGCAGGCGGATCTCCACCCGGCTGCTCTGGCCGGCGTGCACCCGGGCGGGGTGGACCGTGCGGGCGATCTCCAGGTCGAGGCGGGTGAGGTTGACGTAGACGACGGCCAGCAGCACCAGCACCAGCGCCGCGGCGCCGAACACGTACAGCTCGTCGATGCCGACCAGGCGCCCGGCCGCGAGCAGGGCGATGCCACCCCACACGGCCATCCAGCCCTGGCGTGTCACGAGTCGTCCCCCCGCCCGCGCTCGCTCAGTGCCCGCCGGGGACGGCGACCGCGGCGAGGATCTGGGCCAGCGCCTCGGATGGGCCGACGCCCTGGAACTGGGCCTCGGGGGTGGGCACGAGCCGGTGGGCGAGCACCGGGTCGGCCAGGGCCTTCACGTCGTCGGGGATCACGTAGGCGCGCCCGGCGGCCGCGGCCCGGGCCCGGGAGCAGCGGCCCAGCGCCAGGGTGGCCCGGGGCGACATGCCCAGCGCCAGGTGCGGGCTGCGGCGGGTGGCGTTGGCCAGGTCGACCAGGTACGCCTTGATGCTCGGGGCCATGTGGACGCCCCGGGCGGCGTGGACCAGCCCGGCGATGTGCTCGGCCGACAGCACCGGGCCGAGGTCGCCGTAGGGGTCGTGGTCGGAGTGCTTGTCGATGATCTCCAGCTCGTGGTCGGGTGACGGGTAGCCCACCGACACCCGCATCAGGAACCGGTCGAGCTGCGACTCGGGGAGGGGATAGGTGCCCTCGTGCTCGATCGGGTTCTGGGTGGCGATCACCATGAACGGCCGCGACATCGGGTAGGTGGCGCCGTCGACCGTGACCTGGCCCTCGGCCATCGCCTCCAGCAGCGCGGCCTGGGTCTTCGGTGAGGCCCGGTTGATCTCGTCGGCCAGCACCAGGTTGTTGAAGATGGGGCCGGGGCGGAACGTGAAGGTGCCGTCGCTGCGGTTCCAGACGCTCAGGCCGACGACGTCGGAGGGCAGCAGGTCGGGGGTGAACTGCACCCGGCCGAAGCTGGCGTCGAGGGATGTGGCCAGCGACTTCGCCAGGCTGGTCTTGCCGACGCCGGGCACGTCCTCCAGCAGGAGGTGTCCCTCGGAGACGAGGCACAGCAGGATCAGCGAGATCACGTCGCGCTTCCCCTGGATCACCCGCTCGATGTTGTCGACCACCCGGTCGAAGTAATCGGCGAATGTTGCCTCGTGTGCCGTGATCGGCTGGCTCGTCGCCACATCGCTCCTTGCGTCAGTCCTGTCCGCCCCTGAACGAGCGCATTACCGCGGTCGGCGCTCGACGCTCGCCTTGTCTGCCGAGCCAGGTTAGGTCCTGTGGTCGGTCGTTGGCGCAGCGCGCCACTACCTTCCGCACCGATGGATGTGACTCTTGCGGTCGACATCGGCGGGACCAAGCTGGCCGCGGCCCGGGTGACCTCGGACGGTGAGGTGCTCGCGCGGGGGTCGACGCCGACGGTGGGTGACGACGGCGAGGCGCTGTGGGGAGCGCTGGCGGGTCTGGTCGACGAGGTGCGTCGAGGCGACGAGGCGGTGTGCGGGGTCGGCTGCGGCGGGCCCATGACGCCCGGCGGCGGCGCCGTGTCGCCGCTGAACATCCACCAGTGGCGCGACTTCCCGCTGCGGGGCCGGCTGTCGGCGCTGCTCGGGGAAGGGGTGCCGGTGGCGGTCGACAACGACGCCAAGGCCCTTGCGCTGGGCGAGGGCTGGCGGGGCGCGGCCCGGGGTGTCGACGACTTCGTGGCGCTGGTGGTGTCGACCGGGGTGGGCGGCGGCATCGTGCTCGACGGCCGGCTGCTCGACGGCGCCGGCGGCAACGCCGGGCACATCGGGCACGTGATCGTCGAGCCGGGGCCGGAGGGGCGGCTGTGCGGCTGCGGGGCCCACGGGTGCCTGGAGGCGGAGGCGTCGGGCACGGCGCTGCGGGCGATCACGGGCGGGCCGCCGGCGGAGGCGCCGCCGGAGCTGCGGGAGCGGACGGGACGGCTGGTGGGCCGGGCGGTGGCGTCGGTCGCCAACCTGCTGGACCTGCGGCTGGCGGTGGTCGCCGGGTCGGTGGCGCTGGGCTTCGGCGAGCCCTTCTTCGCCGCCGCCCAGGCGGAGCTCGACGCCCGGTCGCGGCTGTCGTTCTCGCGTGGCGCCCGCATCGTGCCCGCCGGGCTCGGCGCCGACGGCCCGCTGGTGGGGGCCGCCGCGGTGGGCTGGCGCGCCCTCGGTAACCTCGCCTCGTGACCTCCCGGCGAAATGTGCACGGAAACACACGGAAACCGTCCGCTTCCGTGCACATTTCGGTGGGGGCCGTCCTCGCTGTCGCTCGCCGGCCCGGGCTGTGGCCTACAGGCATCCGGCAGGTAGCGAGGCTGGCGGCGCCGGGGTGGTGGCGACGGCGGCCGTTCCTGCCGCTGCCGGCTCCTGAGTACCTCAGGTTTCGGCTGCAGACGGCCTACGGCGGCGACGGCACCGGCCCGATCGCGCCCGGCGACCTCGTCACCTACCTCACCTGGTGCCGGAGCGCCGAGCGATCCTGGTAGGTCGCTGGACAGGGCACAGTGGAGAATCGACGGCACCAAAGTGGCTCGCACCGGTACCGTAAGGCGCCGATGTGTCGGTGTCGGTGGAACAGGCGACGACGATGAGCCGGGCGCTGGTGTTGAACGCCACGTTCGAGCCGTTGAGCGTGGTGAGCGAGCGGCGTGCCGTCGTGCTCGTGCTCGACCGCAAGGCCGACGTGGTCCACAACACGGGTGCCGTCCTCCACTCGGCCCGCCTCGAGGTGATCGTGCCCTCGGTGGTGCGGCTGCGGTCGTTCGTGCGGGTGCCGTACCGCTGGCGGGCGCCGCTCAACCGGCGGGCGATCTTCGTGCGCGACGACCACCGCTGCCAGTACTGCGGCGGCCCGGCCGAGAGCATCGACCACGTGGTGCCCCGCAGCCGCGGCGGCGGCCACACCTGGGAGAACGTCGTGGCCGCCTGCCGGCCGTGCAACGTGCGCAAGCGCGACCGGCTGCTGCACGAGACGTCGATGCAGCTCTTCAAGCCCCCGGACGTGCCGCGTGGCCTGGCGTGGGTCGCCCTGGCGGTCGGCCCGGTGCCCGAGTCGTGGACGCAGTACCTCATCTCCGCCGCCTAGTGCCGTTCGGTTCGCGTTCGCATGAGTGACTGGTACGTCGAGCGGTGGCGGGGGAGCGCGGCGGCGCTGCACGGTGCCGCGCTCCCCGACGAGCCCGGTCGTCGCGTCTGGGTGCTC
>DATHJB010000178.1 GCA_035316325.1 Acidimicrobiales bacterium | reverse complement strand
TCGTCGTGGTGGAGCGGCACCAGCCCGACCTGGCCGTCGTCGACGTGCGCATGCCCCCCACGCACACCGACGACGGCCTCCGGGCGGCGCTGCAGATCCGCGACCGCTGGCCCGAGATCGGCATCCTCGTGCTGTCGCAGTACGTCGAGGAGCGCTACGCCAGCGAGCTCCTCTCCGGGGCTGCGGTCGGCGGGCTCGGCTACCTGCTCAAGGACCGCATCGCCGATGTGGCCGAGTTCCTCGCCGCCGTGGCCCGGGTGGGCGACGGCGGCGCCGTGCTCGATCCCGAGGTCGTCGCCCAGCTGCTCGCCCGCACCCGCCGGCGCGACCCGATCGAGCGCCTGTCGCCCCGCGAGCGTGAGGTGCTCGGCCTGATGGCCGAGGGTCGCACCAACGCCGCGATCGCCCGAGCCTTGGTCGTGAGCGACGGTGCCGTCGAGAAGCACGTCAGCAACATCTTCACCAAGTTGGACCTGCCGCCGACCGAGCACGACCACCGCCGGGTGCTGGCCGTGCTGCGGTGGCTGGAGAGCTGATCCCGATGGAGGCGACGTCGTCGTGCTGGTGACACCTGAGGTCGACGGGGCCCCGCCGCCCGAGCCGCCCCGCCCGAGCGGCCCGCCACGGCGCAGCCCCGCGGCCCGGGTCCTGTGGCGGCTCGGCGGCGGCCTGCTCGTCGTCCTCATGCTGGCGTTCGGCGTGAGCCAGGTGATCGCCGCGCTGGCCCACGAGCAGCGCCGGCTCGACAACTCCTACTCGGCCGAGGGGATCGGCACCGTCGAGATCCACAACGGTGCCGGCGGGCAGGTCGAGGTGGTCGGTACCGACACCGACACCATCCGGGTGCGCACCCACATCAACGACGGCCTCCGCCGCACCGACCACAGCGAGCAGGTCGAGGGCGACCGGCTGGTGATGAGGAGCTCCTGCTCCGCGCTCTTCAGCTACCACTGCTCGGTGAGCTACGAGGTCGAGGCGCCGGCCGGCGTGAGCGTCCTGGTCAGCAGCGACTCCGGCCACCTCGACGTCAGCGACATCGACGGCAACGTCGACGTCGCGAGCGACGGCGGCGGGATCGACCTCACCCGCATCGGTGGGTCCGTGCACGCTCGCAGCGACGCCGGGGGCGTCACCGCCGTCGGCCTGAGGGGCGACCAGGTGACCGTCTCGTCCGACGCGGGCGGGGTCCGCGTCGACTTCGACGAGGAGCCGCAGTCGGTGGTGGCGACGTCCGACGCCGGGTCGGTCGAGGTGGTGCTCCCAAGGGGGTCCGCCGAGTACAAGGTGACCGCCGACAGCGACGCCGGCTCGGTCACCACCGAGGTCGATACGTCCCCGTTCGCCGAACGGACCATCGTCGCGACGAGCGACGCCGGCTCCGTCACGGTCCGCTACCGCACGCCCGGGTAGCGGCTCCTCCTGGGTGCGGATCCGGCGCGGCCTCGGCGAGGCCCCCACCGCCGCCTCGACCCCGACGACGTCCTGCTGATGGTCGGGGTGCCTAAGGGTTCGCACCTAAGGGTCGGGATAACCCCACCTTGCGGGCGGTAGGCGGCTCCATTCATATGGAAACCCTTTGTCCGTACGGTCGACGCATGACCTCCACCACCACCGAAGCCCCCTCGGTGCCGTCGCTGTTCGGTGGTCCCGTCGCCGTGTGGGCCGACGGCGCCACCAA
The DNA here is from genome assembly GCA_035316325.1 of Acidimicrobiales bacterium. Lineage (NCBI taxonomy): Bacteria > Bacillati > Actinomycetota > Acidimicrobiia > Acidimicrobiales > Acidimicrobiales bacterium. Next base: position 7,567 of record DATHJB010000178.1, on the reverse strand, counting down.
GGTGTACGGCAGCGGCGAGACCGCAGTCCAGGCGCTCGACGACGTCACCATCACCCTCCCCGCCGGCCGCTTCACCGCGGTGATGGGCCCCTCCGGCTCCGGCAAGTCGACGCTCATGCACTGCATGGCCGGGCTCGACTCGCTCACCCGAGGCCGCATCGTGGTCGGCGACGTCGACCTGAGCCGGCTCAACGACCGGCAGCTCACCCAGCTGCGCCGCGACCGCCTCGGCTTCGTGTTCCAGGCCTTCAACCTGCTGCCGATGCTGACCGCCGAGGAGAACATCACCCTGCCGCTGCGCCTCGCCGGCCGGCGCCCCGACCGCAACTGGTTCGACACCGTGATCGACACCGTCGGCCTGCGCAACCGCCTGAAGCACCGCCCCTCCGAGCTGTCCGGCGGCCAGCAGCAGCGGGTCGCCGTGGCTCGGGCCCTGGTCGCCCGCCCCCAGGTGATCTTCGCCGACGAGCCCACCGGCAACCTCGACTCCCGCTCCGGCGGCGAGGTGCTGGAGTTCCTGCGCCGGGCGGTCGACGAGATGGGCCAGACCATCGTGATGGTCACTCACGACCCGATCGCCGCCGGCTACGCCGACGCCGCCGTGTTCCTCGCCGACGGCCGGATCGTCGACCTGATGGACCAGCCCAGCGCCCCTCGCGTGCTGGACCGCCTCAAGTCGATGGAGGCCTGACGTCATGTGGAGGACCACCCTCTCTTCGCTGCGCGCCCACAAGCGCCGACTGTTGGGCACCTGCCTGGCCATCGTGCTGGGCGTCGCCTTCCTGTCGGGCACCCTGGTGCTCGGCGACTCCACCCGCGCCGGCTTCGGCGACCTCTTCAGCGAAGCCAACGAGCACACCGACGCCCTGGTCCGCAGCACCAGTGAGATCGACGTCGACGACCTGGCCAACGTCGGCTCGCTCGACGAAGGCCTGGTCGACACCGTCGGGCAGGTCGACGGAGTAGCCGCCGCGGTCCCCGTGATCGAGGGCAGCGGCCAGGTCATCGGGGCCGACGGCGACCCGCTCGGCGGCAACGGCCCGCCCACCATCGCCGGCAACTGGGTCACCGACCCCGACCTCAACCCGTACCGGATCGTCGACGGGCGGGCCCCCGAGACCGCCGGCGAGATCGTGATCGACAAGGCCACCGCCGAGCTGGGCGACCTGCAGCTGGGCGACACCGCCACGGTGCGCGTGCCCGACCCGGTCGAGGTGACCATCACCGGCATCGCCCGCTTCGGCTCGGCCGACGGCATGGCCGGTGTCACCTACGCCGGCTTCACCACCGAGGCCGCGCAGGAGCTGCTGTTCGCCGAGCCGGGCCAGATCAGCGCGATCCGGGTGGCCGCCACCGACGGGGTGAGCCAGTCGCAGCTGGTCGAGCGGCTCTCCCCGCTGCTCCCCGACGACGCCGAGGCCCTCACCGGCACTGCGCTCACCGCCGAGCAGCAGGACGACATCGAGGGCGACTTCCTGGGCGCCATGGAGACGTTCCTGCTGATCTTCGCCGGCATCGCCCTGGTGGTGGCCGGGTTCAGCATCTACAACACCTTCTCCATCGTGGTCGCCCAGCGCAGCCGCGAATCGGCGCTGCTGCGGGCCCTCGGAGCCTCGCGGCGCCAGGTCCTGGTGTCGACGATGGCCGAGTCGCTGGTCGTGGGCATCGTCGCCTCGGGCCTGGGCCTGGTGGCCGGCGTCGCCCTGGCGTCGGGACTGGGCGCCCTGATGGACTCCATGGGCTTCGGGCTGCCGACCGGGTCGATGGCGCTCAACAGCGGCACCATCCTCGCCGGCATGGGGCTCGGCCTGATCGTCACGGTGGGCGCCAGCGTGGTCCCGGCGATCAAGGCCTCGCGGGTGCTGCCCCTGGCCGCCCTGCGCGACGTGGCCATCGACCGCTCCGGCACGTCCCGCGTACGGCTGGTGGCAGGTGCGGTGGTCGCCGCCCTCGGGGTGAGCCTCACGGTCGCCGGCGCCACCGCGGTCGGGTCGCTCCCCCTGACCGGCCTCGGTGCGCTGGCGCTGCTCGTCGGCGTGGTCATGCTCGGCCCGGTGGCCGCCCGCCCCGCCGGTGCGGTGCTGGGCGCTCCCCTGGCCCGGCGCCGCGGCGTGAGCGGCGAGCTGGCCCGGGGCAACGCCGTGCGCAACCCCAAGCGCACCGCCGGCACGGCGTCGGCGCTGATGGTGGGTGTCGCCGTCGTGGCGATGTTCACGGTGATCGCCGCGTCGCTCAAGGCGTACATCGACGACACGGTCGACAAGGCGTTCGCCGGCGACCTGGTGATGATCACCGACAACTTCAGCACCGTGGGCATGAGCACCGACATCGCCCCCGAGGTGGCCGCGCTGCCCGAGGTGGCCTCGGCCACCCCCATGTCCAACGCGGCGCTGCGGATCGAGGGCGACGACCAGTTCGCCTCGGCGGTCGACGGAGCCGACATGGACGGCGTCCTCGACGTCGGCGTGGTCGAGGGGTCGCTCGACGACCTGGCGGCCGGCACCGTCGCCCTGACCACCGACTACGCCGGCGACCTCGGGCTGTCACTCGGCGACCCGGCTGACGTGGCGTTCGCCGACGGCTCCCGGGAGGAGCTGACGGTGACCGCGCTGTACGAGGACGCCGACCTGGTCGGCCCGGTGCTGCTCAGCCGCGAGACGTGGCTGCCGCACACCGCCCAACAGGCCGACACGGTCGTGATGATCGAGCTGGCCGACGGGGTGAGCATGACCGACGGCGAGCAGGCGGTGCAGGCCGTGGCCGACCGCTACCACGCCCCCGACGCCCAGACCCGCCAGGAGTACATCGACGCCGTCGCCGGTCAGATCGACCAGTTCCTGACCATCGTCTACGTCCTGCTGGTGCTGGCGATCCTCATCGCCCTGATGGGCATCGCCAACACGTTGTCGCTCTCCATCCACGAGCGGGCGCGGGAGCTGGGCCTCCTGCGGGCCGTGGGTCAGAGCCGCCGGCAGCTCCGGTCGATGATCCGGGGCGAGTCGGTGCTCGTCGCCACCTTCGGGGCGGTCGGCGGGATCGGCCTCGGCTGCTTCCTGGGCTGGGCGCTCATGAAGGCGCTCGGGTCGACCGAGGAGGACCTGTCGGTGTTCGCCCTGCCGGTGGGCCAGCTGCTGGTGGTGCTGGCGCTCGGTGCGCTGGTGGGTGTCGTCGCCGCCTGGCGACCGGCCCGCCGGGCGTCGAAGCTCGACATCCTCGACGCCATCGCCACCGACTGACGGCCGCCCGCCGCGGCGCCACCGGCCCCGAACGTGGACCCCAGCCACGTTCGGGGCCGGTGCGCGTCAGGAGTGGAGCAAGCCGTAGACCAGCGAATCGACCAGGGCCTGCCAGGACGCCTCGATGACGTTCTCGCTGACGCCGATCGTCGACCAGGAGCGGTCGCCGTCGGTCGAGTCGATCAGCACCCGCACGACGGCCTTGGTGGCCGCGGCGCCCTCGAGCACCCGCACCCGGTAGTCGGTGAGGTGGATGCGGTCGATCGACGGGTAGCGGATCCGCAGCACCGATCGCAGCGCCTCGTCGAGCGCGTTGACCGGGCCGTTGCCCTCCCCCACCGCCACCAGCCGGTCGTCGCCGGCCCACAGCTTCACGGTGGCCTCGGTGTCGACGATCGACTCGCCGTCCTCGATCGGCGACCCGCCCCGCAGGGCGTTGCGGTGGTAGGTCGTGACCCGGTAGCCCTCGAGCCGGAAGTACGGCTGCCGCCAGCCGCCCGACTCGCGCATCAGCAGCTCCAGCGAGGCGTCGGCCGCCTCGAACTGGTAGCCCTCGGCCTCCAGCTGCTTCAACCGCTCGGACAGATCACCGGCCGCCTGCCCGTCGAGCTCCAGCCCGAACTCCTGGGCCTTCATGGCCATCCCGGCCCGCCCGCCCAGGTCGGACACCAGCACCCGGGTGCCGTTGCCGACCGACGACGGGTCGACGTGCTCGTAGGACGCACCGCCCACCCGACCCAACGCCGACGTGTGCAAGCCGCCCTTGTGGGCGAACGCCGAGCGACCGACGTAGGGGTCGGCCTCGTGGGGCGGCAGGTTCACCAGCTCCGCCACGTGACGGGAGACGGTGGTGAGCCGATCCAGACGGCCCTCCGGCAGGCACTGGATGCCCATCTTCAACGCCAGGTTGGGGATGCAGGTCATCAGGTTGGCGTTGCCGGTGCGCTCGCCGTAGCCGTTGACCGTGCCCTGCAGCTGCCGGGCGCCGGCCACCACGGCGGCCACCGAGTTGGCGACCGCGCAGCCCGAGTCGTTCTGCGTGTGGATGCCGACCTGCTGCTCGGGCCCGAAGTAGCGCACGACGTCGCCGACGATCCGCTGCACCTCGTGGGGGAGTGAGCCGCCGTTGGTGTCGCACAGCACCAGGCAGTCGGCGCCCTCGGTGGCGGCCGCCTCGATCACCCGCAGGGCGTACTCGGGGTTGGCCTTGTAGCCGTCGAAGAAGTGCTCGGCGTCGAAGAACACCCGCAGGCCTTGCGCCCGCAGGAACCGCACCGAGTCGCTGACCATCGCCACGCCCTCGTCGAGGGTGGTGCGCAGCGCCTCGGTCACGTGGAAGTCCCAGCTCTTGCCGACGATGCACGCCGTCGACACACCCGACTCGACCAGCGCGGTCAGCGTGGGGTCGACGTCGACCTTCCCGAGGGGCCGCCGGGTGGACCCGAAGGCCACCAGCGCGGCCGTGGACAGCTGCAGCTCGCCGTCGGCCGCCCGCCGGAAGAACTCGGCGTCGCGGGGGTTGGCCTGGGGGTAGCCGCCCTCGATCCAGGCGACGCCCAGCCAGTCGAGCTGCTCCGCCACCCGCAGCTTGTCGTCGACGGTCAGCGAGATGCCCTCGAACTGGGCGCCGTCCCGCAGGGTGGTGTCGAAGATCTCGACCGCCGAGGGCGTGGCGGGCGTGGCCGGCGCCACCGAGGGTCCCACGTCATCTGACATGTTCGACCCACTCCTTGTACCGGTCGACCTTCCCGCGCACGGCCTTGTGGTACTCCTCGGCGATGGCGGTGGTCATGGGGCCGGGACACGGGATCTCGCGGTCGTCGACCGACGACACCGCGGAGATCTCCGCCGCGGTGCCGCACACGAAGACCTCCTCGGCGATGTAGAGGTCGCTGCGGGCGATGTTGTCGATCTTGGTCTCGAAGCCGAAGTCGCGCGCGATCGTCATCACCGAGCTCTGCGTGATGCCCTCCAGCGCTCCCGACGCCAGCGGTGGCGTGATGAGGACGCCCTTGCGGGCGCAGAAGATGTTCTCGCCGGTGCACTCCGACACGAACCCCTGCGGGTTCAGCATGATCGCCTCGTCGTAGCCCGCCTTCAGGGCCTCGACCTTGGCCATCGAGCTGTTGACGTAGTTGCCGGTGGTCTTCGAGGCGGGCGGCATGGTGTTGTGGTCGTGCCGCGTCCACGACGAGATCTTCATGCGCACGCCCTTGGTGGCGGCGTCGTCGCCCAGGTAGGCGCCCCACGGCCAGCAGGCGATCGCCATGTCGACCGAGCACGGGATGGTGTTGAGCCCCATCTCGCCGTAGCCGTAGTAGGCGATCGGGCGCACGTAGCAGGAGTCGAGGCCGGTCGACGCCACCGTCGCCTTGGCCGCCTGCACCAGCTCGTCGACCGAGTAGGGCAGGTCCATCTGCATGATCCGGGCCGACTCGTGGAGCCGCCGCATGTGGTCGGTCAGCCGGAACACGCCAGGGCCGTCGTCGGTCTCGTAGGCGCGGATGCCCTCGAAGACGCCGGTGCCGTAGTGGAGGGTGTGGGTGAGGATGTGGATCTTGGCGTCCTCCCAGGGGATGAGGTCGCCGTTGAGCCAGATCTTCTCGGTGGGGGTGATCGCCATGACGGTCTCCGTGGGTGCTGGTGCGTGATGCGTGATGCGTCGTGCCTGGGGTGGGGTGCGGCCTACAGCCGGGCCGCCACGGCGTCGCCGATCTCGGACGTGGAGCCGGACAGCACCGCCGGGTCGGCGCAGGCCTTGCGGATGCGGGCGGCGGCGTCGGCCTCGCCCAGGAAGTCGAGCATCATCCCTGCGCTCAGGATGGCTGCGACGGGGTTCGCCGTGCCCGTGCCGGCGATGTCGGGCGCCGAGCCGTGGACGGGCTCGAACATCGACGGGCCGGTGCGGGCCGGGTTGAGGTTGCCGGAGGCGGCGAACCCGATGCCCCCGGAGACAGCCCCGCCGAGGTCGGTGAGGATGTCGCCGAAGAGGTTGTCGGTGACGATCACGTCGTAGCGCTGCGGGTCCTGCACGAAGTAGATGCAGGCCGCATCGACGTGGTTGTAGGCGGTGCCGACTCCCGGGTGGTCGGCCGCTACGTCGTCGAACACACGTTCCCACAGATCGCCGGCGAAGGTCAAGACGTTCGTCTTGTGGACGAGGGTCGTGTGCGCCCGCGGGCGGGACGACGCCAGCTCGAAGGCGAAGCGCACGCAGCGCTCGACGCCCATCCGGGTGTTGACCGACCCCTGCGTCGCCACCTCGTGGGGGGTCCCCTTGCGCAGCACGCCGCCCTCGCCGACGTACGGCCCCTCGGTGTTCTCCCGGATCACGATCATGTCGATGCCCTTCTCGGTGTCGAGGAAGGGCCGCTGGTTGATGTAGAGGTCGAGGTCGAAGCGCATCTTGAGCAGCAGGCCCCGCTCGATGAGCCCGGGTGGGATCCCGGGGGTGCCGACGGCGCCGAGCAGCAGGGCGTCGAGGCCGCGCCACTCGTCGAGCACGCTGTCGGGCAGCACGGTGCCGTCACGCAGGTAGCGGGCGCCGCCCAGGTCGTAGTCGACGGTGTCGAAGGCGATGCCGGTGGCCCGCACCACCTTGAGGGCCTCGGCGATGACCTCGGGGCCGATCCCGTCGCCACCGATGACACCAATTGTGTGGTTCACATTCGCTCCAGAAATGAGAAACCGCCCACCAAGGTGGACGGTAGACCAGCGCACGTCGATAGGGACGACGTGCGCTACATGATGATTACGACGATCGAGACGGCAGGGCGCTCGCTCATGACCAGCAAGTGTCCCCGGTCACGTCGACGCCCGTCAACACGGTTCAGGGGAGGCCGTACGCCAGCAGCCGCCCGTCGGCCGTGCCCACGTAGACCGTGAGCTGGTCGTCGCTTAGGACGGGGTGCGTGGCGATCGTCCCGTCGAGCGGCACCACCCAGCTCGGGCAGGTGTAGAGGCCAAGGCAGGTGTCGATCTCTTCGATCCGGAAGCCGCGCCGGCCGTTGCCCTCCGAGACCAGGTCGTCCGGCGGGTTCAACAGCCCGTGGCCGGCCTCGAGGATCCACCGGTTGCCCAGCGTCAGCCGGTGCGGCGGCGAGGGGTTCCCGGAGCCAGAACCGAGGGCGGCGAACACGCCCACAGGCGGGTGCCGTCGGCGAAGGCCAGGCCGTACACGGAGCGGGTGTCGGCGACGTGCACGCCGACGCCGATCCGCCCCATCAGACTCTCCCCATCGGCTCCCCTGCGGCCGACCAGCACCGTAGCGCGGGGAGAATCGTTGGATCAGGGGTCGGGACCGTCCTACCCTGTTCGCCTTATGGGTCAGA
>DATHJB010000177.1 GCA_035316325.1 Acidimicrobiales bacterium | reverse complement strand
AGCTTCTCGTTCATCGTGGCGCAGCGGCAGCGCCAGGTGGCCCTCCTGCGGGCCATCGGCGCCAGCCGCCGCCAGGTGCTCTGGTCGATCGTGGTCGAGTCGCTGCTGGTCGGCATCATCGCCTCCGTCGTCGGCTACGTGCTCGGCGTCGGCCTCGCGCTGGGCCTGTCCACGCTCATGTTCCAGGACAGCGCCAAGCTGGCGATCGAGCCGACGTCGATCCTCATCGCTCTGTTCATCGGCACGATCGTCACCTTCCTGTCGGCGTTCCTGCCGGCGTGGCGGGCGTCGAAGGTCCCGCCGGTGGCGGCGATGCGGCAGGTGGCGATCGACACCAGCGGGCGCTCGAAGTTGCGCCTCGTGATCGGCGCCGTCATGGGCCTCCTCGGTGCGGCCTCGCTGGTGAGCGGCCTGGGCGACGGTGGCTTCCAGATGATCGGCCTGGGCGTGTTCTTCGTCTTCCTGGCGCTGATCGTCTTCGGCCCGAGCGCGGCCCGCCCGGCCGCCACCGTGATGGGCGCGCCACTGCCGAAGCTGAAGGGCATCGTGGGTCGGCTGGCTCAGCTCAACACCGCGCGAAACCCGAAGCGCACGGCCTACACGGCGTCCGCGCTGATGATCGGGCTCGGCGTGGTGAGCCTGTTCCTGGTGCTCAACGCCTCGGTGCGCAGCTCGATCGACGACATCATCGACGAACGCTTCACCGGCGACTTCGTGATCGCCAGCGAGGCCGGGATGATGGGCGTCGGCCTGCCCGGCGACGTCGCCAGCGAGGTCAACCAGCTCCCCGACGTCGACGCGGCCGCCGGCATCCGCTTCGCGGTGGCCGACGTCGACGGTTCGGCCACCGGGGTCACCGGCGTCGATCCGTCGACGGCCTTCCGGCTCTTCGACGTGGGCGTCACGGAGGGCAACACCGACGGCCTGAACGACGGCGGCCTCGCCGTGCTGGCCGACAAGGCCGACGACGAGGGCTGGAAGCTCGGCGACGAGATCCCCGTCACGTTCGCGGAGACCGGCAGGCAGACCTTCCCGATCGTGGCGCTGCTCGACGAGCAGACGCTGACCGGCACCTACGTCATCAGCACCGACACGCTGGCGGCCAACGTGCCCAACTCGGGCGACAGCATCATCCTCGTCCGCCTCGCCGACGGCGTCACCGAGGCCCAGGCCCGGCCGGAGCTCCAGAAGATCGTCGACCAGTTCCCGTCGGCCGACCTGCAGGACCTGAGCGAGTACAAGGCGGCCACGAAGGCCCAGTTCGACCCGATCCTCATCATGATGGGCGCACTGCTCGCACTGACCATCGTCATCGCCATGATCGGCATCGTGAACACGCTGATCCTGTCGGTCCTCGAGCGCACCCGGGAGATCGGCCTCACCCGGGCCGTCGGCGCCAGCCGCCGGCAGATCCGCTCGGCCATCCGCTGGGAGGCCCTGCTGATCGCGGCGTTCGGCCTGCTCGCCGCGCTCACGGTCGGCATCTTCTTCGGATGGATCCTCGCCCAGGCGATGAAGGACGACGGCTTCAGCTCCTTCGTCGTGCCCTTCTTCGGGTGGCTCGGCCTGGTGAGCGTCACGGTGCTGACCGGGCTGCTGACCCTGCTGGCCGCGCTGATCCCGGCGGCGTGGGCGGGGCGGCGGCCGATCCTCGCCGCCATCACGAGCGATTGACGCACGGCCGCAGCAGACTTCGCGCCATGCCGTTCGATCTACGGACCTTGCCGCCGGAGGTGGAGAAGTTCGCCTCCGAGCGGCACCTGGCCACGCTCACCGTGCTGCGCCCGGACGGCACGCCCCATGTCGCCCCGGTGGGCTTCACCTGGGACGCCGACGCCGGGCTGGTGCGGGTCATCACGTTCGCCGGTGCCCAGAAGGTGCGGCACCTCACCCGCCGCCCACACCCGCGGGCAGCGGTCTGCCAGGTCGACGGCGGCCGCTGGCTCACGTTCGAGGGCCCGGCGTCGGTCATCGACGACCCGGACCGGGTCGCTGAGGCCGTCCGCCGCTACGCGTCCCGCTACCGGCAGCCCAGCGAGCGTGCCGACCGGATCGCCATCGAGGTCACCGTCGACCGCGTCCTCGGCCGCCCGTGACCCCGACCGCCGGCTACTCGGGCACCCCGCTGGCCAAGAAGCTCGGCATCAAGCCCGAGCACGTGATCGCCGTGCTGCAGGCGCCCGACGGCTTCGCCATCGACGACCTGCCGCCGGGCGTCGAGGTGCGCCACCGGGCCCGGTTCCCGCTCGACGTGATCGTGGCGTTCTTCACCCGCCGGGCCGACTTCGCCAAGCGGCTGCCGGCGCTGCTGAGGGCCCTGCCGCCCGACGGCAGCCTGTGGATCGCCTGGCCCAAGAAGGCGTCCGGCGTGGCCACCGACATCACCGAGGACACGGTCCGCGAGGTCGGCCTGCCCACCGGCATGGTCGACAACAAGGTGTGCGCCATCGACGACACCTGGTCGGGCCTGCGCCTCGTCCTCCGCAAGGAGCTCCGCCCCGGCCGCACCACGGCCGCCGGCTGACCGCCCGCTAGTCCTCGACGGGCTTCATCGCCGTCGAGTCGAAGAAGGCGCGCATCGTGGCGATCTTGCCCTCGTCGTCGAACGTCATCAGGTCGATGATGTCGATCCCGAACACGGCGCCGCCCAGCGTCGCCCGAGCCTGCATGGTGAAGATGCCCTCGTTGCCGATCACGGTCACGATGCCCAGCGGCCGCAGCTCGATGGCGTCCGGCACGGCATGGGTCTCGTCCCAGAAGGCGCCGATCTCCTCACGCCCGGTCCGCTGCGGCGTCCCGACCGGATCCTCGATCCAGGCACCCTCGGCGAAGAGGTCCAACCACCCCTCACGGTCGTCCGCCGTGAACCTCTCCATGTAGGTCTCGATGTTCTTCCGCAGAGTCTCCCCGTCAGCCATGGGACGAGACCGTATCTGACGATCCGTCAGGTCGCAGGATGGGACGGGGGCTGCTCGGGAGCCGGGGTGCCGGTGTCGAAGGGGGCGGGGTGTTGCGGCTCGGGCGGCCAGTCAGGTCGCAGGATGAGGCGAGGACCGCGATCCCACGTGACGTAGCCCCATAGCCAGTTACCTTTAGGTACCTACAGAGGTAGAATTGGTAAGTGACAGAGACCGTCGGTACCTACGCTCGGCTCAGCAGGTTGAAGGGCCGGGACGAGTCCATCAGCACGCAGCAGCGCCTCTGCCGGGAGCACGCCAAACGCCTCTATCCCGGCTGCGAGGTGGTCGAGTACGTCGACCCCGACGCCTCCGGTGAACGGGAGGACGTCGTCCGGCCGGACTACGACCGGCTCAAGGCGGACCTGCTGTCGGGGAGGCTCACGCAGGTCGTGACGAGCGACCAGCCCCGACTCACCCGCCGGCCCGACGAGCTAGAGCACCTGATCACCGTGTTCCGGGTGGCCGGCGTGCCCGGGTTCAACGGCTACCGGGACGGCTGGACGTCGGTCGGGCTGGGAGCGTCCGCCGGGGCCCGGTACAAGGGTGTCGCCGCCAAGGAGTACGTCGAGGGCATCAAGGTCAACGTCCTGGAGAGGTTGAAGGCCAACGGCGACCGGGGCCAGCCCGCTGGCGGCCGGTTCTACGGCTACCAGCGGGTGACCGTCAATGGCGTGAAGACGCTGAGGTTCGCCGCCGACGAGGTAGCCACCGTCGAGCGCATCCTGGCCGACGTGCGGGCGGGGAAGTCGCTGCGCTCGATCGCTACCTGGCTGTTCGAGGAGGACGTCAGGGCGCCCAAGGGCGGCCGGCGGTGGGCGATCACGTCGATCCGCAACCTCGTCACCTCGCCGCACCTGGCCGGCCTGCTGACCCGGCAGGGGGAGGTGTTCGGGCCGGGCAACTGGGAGGGGCTGATCACCCCGGAGGAGCGCGACGACCTGCGCGCCCTGTTCGGCAGCCGCACCCTCAAGTCACCCCGGCACCACGCCCGCAAGTACGTGTTGTCCGGCCTGCTGTGGTGCCCCGACTGCGAGGACAAGATGGGCGGGGGCGGCGGCACCCACCAGGAGTACCACTGCCGGTGGTGCGGGCGCTCGGTCGCCGCCGAGAAGACGGAGCGCTACATCGTGGGCGAGCTGCTGCCCCGCATCGACGAGCTGAACCGGCTCCTGAGCCTGACCGACGAGCACGAGGACCGCCGGGACGAGCTGCTGGCGGGGCTGCGCCGGATCGAGCAGCAGCGGCGGACCTACGGCCGGTGGCTCGCCGACGAGGAGATGGACGACGCCACGTACCAGACGGCACGCCAGCGCCTGGCCGAGCAGGAGCGAGACCTCCGGACGGAGCTGTCCAGCCTGCCCGCCCCGGTGACGAAGCTCACCACGTCCCGGGCCGCGCGGCAGGGGTTCGCCGGGCTGGCGATGGCCGAGCAGCGGGCGCTCGTGGAGCAGTACGTCGAGCGGGTCGAGGTGCGCGCCACGAAGGCCCGGCGGTGGTCCCCCGACCGCCTCACGGTCCTGACCCGCGTCCCGGTCGAGTCCGAGGCGGCACGGGTGCTGCTGGCGGGCCGCCGCTCCTACGTCGAGCGGACGGGCGGGCCGGCACCGGACCTCGCCGCAGCGTCCCGGTTCGTGGAGCTGGCGGACATCACCCCGACGCCCGAGGACGAGGCCGCCTACCTGGACGAGAAGTTCACCGAGACGCAGCTCGTCATCGACGAAGAGTTAGACGCCGAGCGGGCTGGCTCGGCCTAAGGCCGGACGATCAAGCGGTCGAGCTGGTTGCACCGCTCGATGACGCTGTCGACCTCTACGAGGCCGGCACGGGCCGCCTCGACCTGCCGCTGCACCTGTGCCTGTCGCTCCGGCGAGTCGCTCGTGACCCGGGCGGACGACTCTGCGCTGACCCAGGCCACGCCAAACCACTTCTCCGGGGCGCTCGCCCAGGCGCTCCGCACGTGCGTCAGCAGGTGGTCGACCCGGTCCTGTAGGACGCGGTCGTGGAGCTGGCCGTGGAGATCCTGCAGCCGGGCATCCACCGTGTGCCGGTCGCCCGTCTGGAACTCCGACCTGTCGAGCTCGCCGCGGGCCGTGATGTCGTAGAAGGTGGTCCGCGCCTCGGCGACGATGGCACGCACCTGGTCGGTCCCGAAGGCCCGCCAGCGCAGGGCCGCCTGCCACAGCACGAACAGGCCACCGGCGACGGCGACGATCGGCACCAGGGTGGACAGCATCGCCGTACATGATCGCGCACCGCTCGGCTGACCAGACGCACCCGGCCACGCACGTCTAGGCAAGCGGTTTCGGCCCCGAGGTCAAGCGAGGCTTGACCGCCAACGGTCCCGTGGGCGTGGCAACCCACCGAGCTGTTGCGGCCCGCTGACAGCCCGGTAGCCTCCACGCTGACACCTGGGCTCATGCTCCCGTGAAATCCGGGCGTGAGGTCGGCCGAAGGGCTGGCTGCTGTCAGAGGTGGTGGGAGTACCGCGCACCACCCTTGCGAGAGCGAGGGAACGATGCGCGTGCTCATGACCGGGTTCACCACCATGCAGGTGGGGCGGCCCGGCCTCTACCAGATGGCGACGTTCGCCAACCTGCTGCCCGAGGCGCTGCGGCGGGCGGGCCACGAGGTGGACCAGCGGGCCGTCGACCCGGGCGAGCCGTTGGGCGGCTACGACGCGGTGCTCGTCGGGGTCATCGGCCCCAACAAGATCGGGGCGAGCCACCGATATGGCGCCCTCGACACGATCGGCCGGGCCAGGCGAGAGGTCGGGGCGCTCGGCTTCTACCTCGATGACTGGAACGTGCGGGAGATCGCACACGACGTCGACTACCTCCGGCGCGACCCGCAGCGGCTCGTGAAGCCGATGCTGGCGGGCAAGCCCGGCTACGCCTGGGCGCTGGCGCACCTCGACGAGCTGCTGCGCGTCCTCGATGCCCTGGCGCACCGCCCGTGGCCGGTGACGCTGGTGCCCAAGTTCGACTGGGGCGGCGGCGCCCTGCTGGTCGATCACGTGCGCGGCCTGACCCCGGAGCGGGCGGTGTTCCTCGACCCGGGCGCCCTCGCCGTCGAGCGGTTGGGCCAGCTCGCGGTGCCAGCACCACGTGAGTGGCGAGATCGGGTGTGGGTGTCGGCCGCGCTGGCCGAGCCGACCAGGTTCCTCGACCAGCAGGTGCCGTCGTGGCCGGTCGAGCGGTACGGGGCGCGCGCCCGCAAGATCAAGGAGGCCGAGGTCGTCGCCCGCTACGGCGAGGTCGGCGGCTGCGTCGTCCTCCCCTACCCGCACGCGGGGTCGGGGTGGTGGCGCAACCGCTTCGACTTCGCCAGCGAGCGAGGCACCCTGCTGCTGTGCGACCCCCGCGAGACGGCGGACCTCGCCCCGGGCTTCGCCCAGAAGGCCCGGTTCTTCGAGGGCATGTCGAGCCAGGAGCGGCAGGTGTGGGCCGACTATCAGCGGGACTGCCTGCGCTCCCGGCGCTGGCCGCTCGACCAGTTGGTGAGCGAGGCCGACGCGGCCCTGCGGCGGGTGGTCGAGGGCGGCCCCGCCCCCGGCGTCCCGGGGGCTTAGGCCATGAGATCCGCTGGGAGGTCGACGACCCCGGGGAGCGGAGGCGCCCCGGGGCCGGACCTTCACCTTCTGAGCTACGGGACGAAGCGCTGCTCGGGTGAAACCGTACCACGTCCGACCACCTGGGGTGCTTCCAGGTGATAGTGTCACCTCTGGTTCCCGCCTGCGCTGGTCCACCGACCGGAGCTGCGGGGCCGCCCAAAGATGAGACCGTGCGGTCTCGTCCGCGCGGTCCCGATGACAACCAGCTCTGAGCCAACGGAAGGACGAAGCGCGATGGCTCGCACACCTGCCCCACCTCTGGTGCCGCCCTCGATCGAGGTGCTGGAGCACTCTTGGCGGCTGCACGCTCAGCGTTGCGGCTGTGCCCCGACCGAGCGGGCACCGCACGGTCGCAGGGCACCGTTCGTGCGCTTCGTCCTGCTGCTGCGCTGCCGCTGCTGCGGCGAGCCGGCGCCCGTCGCCCTGGTCGAGGAGGGGGCGCCGTGAGCGCCAACACCGACGACCCGGACCCGTACAGCCGGGGCGCGTTCATCTACCTGGAGCGGGGCCACCGGGGCGTCGTCCCCGTCGACGTCGACGGGGTGAAGGGCCGGACCATGACCGGGTTCACGGGCGGGGCCAACCGGGGCCGCTACCCGACCGACGAGGACGTGACGGCGTGGGTCGCCGCCGCGACCCTCTACCCCCGCAACCTCGGGCTGCGCCTCCCCGAGGACGGCGTCGGCTTGGACGTGGACGACCCGGAGGTGTTCGAGGAGTGGACCAGCCGGCCGGCGGCTGGCCTGCCACCGCTGCCGCGCACCTGGTCCTCGACCAGCCGCGGCCCGACCGACGAGCGGCGCAAGCACGTGTACCGGGCCGAGCTGCCGCCGGGCCGGCGGTGGAGGAAGGACGGGTTCCCCGGTGGCGACCTGCTCCACCACGGTCACCGCTACGTCCGGTGCTGGCCCTCGGTGGCGCCCAGGACGGGCGACGTCGAGCTGTGGTACGACCCCGACGGGCGGGCGTGTGCAGAGCTGGTCCCGACCGCCGAGGAGCTGTACGCGGTCGAGCTGCCGCCAGAGTGGGTGGAGGCCCTGACCGAGCCGGTGGCCGCGACCCCCGCCCTGGACGTCGCCGGGAACGGCGACGAGTTCGACTGGGCACGCTGGATCGGCCTCAGCGAGATCGGCCCCGGCGAGGCCGAGCACCACACCGGGCAGGACCGGCTGCTCTTCGAGGCGGCGTCGTCCCTGGCGGCCCAGCCGGGGGTCAGTGACCGGTTCGCGCTGGCGCACCTCCGGGGCCTCGCTCAGAAGTTCGTCAACGAGGACGGCCGCGAGCCGTGGACGGACGAGCAGGTCGTGGCGAAGTGGCAGCGGGCGCGGATGGAGCGGGCGGCCCGGAGGCTGCCCGAGGGGTACCGCGGGTGGGTCCAGGACATGGCGCTCTGGCAGCCGCCCCGCCTGGTCGAGCCCGAGGCCGAGCCGCTCACCGACCCCGCCGGGGCCGAGCTGGACGAGCGGGTCGTCCGACGGGTGGGTGACCTGGCGATCGAGGCGCAAGCCCGGGAGGTCTTCGAGGAGCTGCAGCTCGCGCAGGTGCGCGGCAACCGCCCGAAGCGGACGGCCGCTGACTTCGCGGAGCTGCCCCAGCCGGCGGCGGTGCTCGAGAGCGTGCTCGCGGCCGAGGTCAACCTGCTCGGCGGCCCGTCCGAGGCCGGCAAGAGCCTGCTCGCCCGGGACTGGGCGCTCAGCGTCGCGACCGGTAAGGCGTGGCGGGGGCACCTGCCGCCGGAGGTGCGGAACGTCCTGTGGGTGGCGTCGGAGGGGCTGCACGACTTCCGCGAGAGGTGGGCGGGGCAACCGGGCTGGGGCCACGCGAAGGACTGCGCGGCAGCCTGCAAGGCGAAGCACGCAGCGGACCGCGTGTACGTGCTCGACCAGCCCGTGAACCTCGTCCTCGGCGGCGACGTCGACTGGCTCTTGAAGGAGTACGCCGCCGAGCGGCCCGGCCTGGTCGTCCTCGACGTGATCTACGGCATGGGCCTGACCGACGAGAACGGCATGAAGGACGTCGCCCCGGTGCTGTCGGCGCTCAAGCGGATCTCGGCCGAGTGGGGCTGCGCGACGCTGGCGCTCGGGCACCCGGGCCACAACGGCGAGCGGCGGTTCCGCGGGTCGTCCATGTGGAAGCAGCTCGCCTACACCGAGTGGCACCTCGCCGAGGGGTCGCTCACCTGCGAGAAGTCGAAGCTCGCGGACAAGCGGCGGCTCGGCTCCCGGTACCGGGTGGAGTACCCGTGCCTGCACTGGCTCGACACCAGCGAGGCGCTGGCCGAGGCGGCGGGGCGGGACGCCCTGGTCCGCCGCGACTTCGAGCTGCACCCCGACGACCGCGACCTGCCGCGGGCGCGGCGGCTGGTGGCTCAGCTCGACGTCTCGCAGTCCACGGCGCAGCGGCTGGTCCGGCGGTACCGGGCGCAACGCGACGACCAGAACGATGGGTAGGTCATGACCAAACCAAGGGTTTGGTGGATGACCAAACCTGGTGACCAGTGACCTGACCAGTGAGAACAACGTGGTCAGCGGGGTGATGACCAGCAGTGACCATTGACGTGACCAGCGATTTGGTCACTGGTCATGACCAGTGTTGACCATCTAGTAGATGTCCAAGCTGTCAGTAAGACAGTTTGGGTCCAGCACGCCTCGTGAGCCGTCACACCGACAATCTTTCGCCATCACATTGTCGGCCAGCACGCCGCCATAACATCTTTCATTTCTCGATTGTTGGCCGCACCACGCATGTAACCAGTCCTCTAGGACTTGGTACAGTTAGTGAGTGACGGCCAGCAACTTTCACCACAAAGCTCTCATCTACATACGGGTCAGCACCGATGGCCAGTTGGAGAAGTACGGCCCCGACGTCCAGGAGGCGCACTGCCGGGCCTGGTGTCGGGAGCACGGCCTGCGGGTCGAGGGCGTGTACCTGGACGCCACCTCGGGGGAGAACGAGGCCCAGGACCGCGACGCGCTGTCCGACGCCCTGCTCGCCCTGGAGGAGCGGCGGGCCGGCACCCTCGTGGTCGGCAACCTGGGCCGGCTCGCCCGCACGCTCACGGTGCAGGAGGCCGCCCTGGCCCTCGCGTGGTCGCTCGACTGCGAGGTCGTGGCCTGTGACCTGGGAGTCGTGCCCCGAGACGACCCCGACGACCCGATGCGGACCTTCATCCGCCAGGTCTTCGGCGCCGTCCACCAGCTCGACAAGGCCATGATCGTCAAGCGCCTCCGGGACGGGCGCCTGCGCAAGCACGCGGCGGGGGGCCACGCCTGGGGGCCGCACCCGTACGGCAGCCGGGACGCCGACCAGGCCGCGGCGCTGGCTCGCCTCGTGGAGCTGCGGACGGCCGGGCAGAGCTACCGCGAGGTCTGCGCCGCGCTCACCGCCGAGGGGCACCGCCCGCCCCGTGGTGGTACCTGGCACCCCATGACCGTCCGCCGCCTCGCGGAAGGCGCGAAGTTGGCGAGCTGATTTCCGCTGTCGAAAGTCGAAGACCATCCGACTTCGCCGGTGGTGGTATCGCGATAAGCGAG
>DATHJB010000176.1 GCA_035316325.1 Acidimicrobiales bacterium | reverse complement strand
CTGGAGCTGATCCACGACCTGGAGTCCACCCTCGCCGAGATCACCGGCTACGACCGGGTGTCGCTGCAGCCCAACGCCGGGTCGCAGGGCGAGCTGGCCGGCCTCCTGGCGATCGCCAGGTACCACCAGAGCCGGGGCGAGCCCGAGCGAGACGTGTGCCTCATCCCGTCGTCGGCCCACGGCACCAACGCCGCCTCGGCGGTGATGGCCGGCATGCGCGTGGTCGTGGTGGCCTGCGACGACGACGGCAACGTCGACCTCGACGACCTCCGGGCCAAGGCCATCGAGCACGGCGCCCAGCTGGCGGCGGTGATGGTCACCTACCCGTCGACCCACGGCGTGTTCGAGGCCCAGATCACCGAGCTGTGCGACGTCGTCCACGACCACGGCGGCCAGGTGTACATCGACGGCGCCAACCTCAACGCCCTGGTCGGTGTGGCCCGGCCGGGCTGGTTCGGCGGCGACGTCAGCCACCTGAACCTGCACAAGACCTTCTGCATCCCCCACGGGGGCGGCGGTCCCGGCGTGGGCCCGGTGGCCGTGCGCGAGCACCTGGCGCCCTTCCTGCCCAACCACCCGCTCACGCCGGACGCGGGCCCTGACACCGGTCCCGGCCCGATCTCGGCGGCGCCGTGGGGGTCGGCCGGCATCCTGCCGATCAGCTGGACCTACACCAAGCTCATGGGCCCCGACGGCCTGCGCCGGGCCACCGAGGTGGCGATCGCCGGCGCCAACTACATCGCCGCCCGGCTCGCCGACCACTACCCCGTCCTCTACACGGGCGCCCACGGCCGGGTGGCCCACGAGTGCATCGTCGACCTCCGGCCCCTCACCAAGGCGACCGGCGTGACCGTCGACGACGTGGCCAAGCGCCTGGTCGACTACGGCTTCCACGCCCCGACGATGAGCTTCCCGGTGGCGGGCACGCTGATGATCGAGCCCACCGAGTCGGAGTCGCTGGCCGAGATCGACCGCTTCTGCGAGGCGATGATCGCCATCCGGGGCGAGATCGAGCGGGTGGCGTCGGGCGAGTGGCCGGCCGACGACAGCCCGCTGCGCCACGCGCCCCACACCGCCGAGGACCTGCTGGTGGCCGACTGGGCCCGGCCCTACGACCGCGAGCTGGGCGCCTATCCGCTGCGGTCGCTGCGGCGCGACAAGTACTGGCCCCCGGTCGGCCGGATCGACGGCGGCTACGGCGACCGCAACCTCATGTGCGCCTGCCCTCCCCCGGAGGCGTTCGAGTAGCCCCACCTGCGGTTGTGCCAGCTCTTGGCACATGCGTTTGATTCTTCGTCAATAAAGGTGTGGAATCAAGGCGTACGGTCAACAAGGGGGGAATTCCACGATGACCACACGTCTGAGGAGACCGCTGCGTCTCCTCCTCACGCTGACCTTGTCGACGGCCACGCTGCTGGCAGTCGCACCCGACGCGGCCGACGCCCAGGCGAGCGGCTGCGCGGCGGTCGGCACCAACTTCGCCGCCACCGGGCCGTTCGCCGTGACGGTCCAGAACGAGTCGGCCAACACCTACTACAGCCCGACGAACCTCGGCACCAACGGCTGCACCAGCCACCCGGTGATCCTCTGGGGCAACGGCACCGGCACCACGCCGGCGGTCTACGACGCCCTGCTCCGCCACCTGGCGTCGCACGGCTTCATCGTCGCCGCCGCCAACACGACCAACGCCGGCAGCGGCAACGAGATGGTGCAGGGCCTGACCCAGCTCACGCAGTGGAACGGGCAGAGCGGCAACCGCTTCTACCAGCGGGTCGACACCGCCAACGTCGGCAGCACCGGCCACTCGCAGGGCGGTGGCGGCGCCATCAACGCCGCCAAGAACCAGGGGGTGAAGACGACGGCACCCCTCGAGCCCTGGTCGGGCAACCAGGTCGGGCTCCAGGACAGCGACACGGCCCTGTTCTTCTCCGGCCAGAGCGACACCGTGGTCGCCCCGAGCTCCGTCCGCAGCCGCTACACCGGTGTGACGATCCCGGCGGGCTACGCCGAGCTGGCCGGCGCCAGCCACTTCGTCCCGGTCGGCGACGCCGGCGGCTTCCGGGGCCCGCTCACCGCATGGATGCGCTGGCAGCTGATGGGCGACGCCAACGGGAGCGGCCTGTTCGTCGGCGCCAACCCCGGCCTGCGCGGCGACCCGGCGTGGAGCGCCTACGAGGCCAACGCCCGGCTCCTGGCCCTCGGTGGCGGTGGCCCGGGCCCCGGTCCCGGGACGCAGTGCTTCACCACCACCAACACGGCCCACATCGCGGCCGGTCGGGCCACGAGCTTCTTCTTCATCTTCGCCCTGGCCGCCGGCAGCAGCGACTGGCTGGGCGTCAGCTCCGCCACCACCTCGCTGCAGGGCTCCGGTGGCACCTGGGAGAGCGTGTCGAGCTGCTGATCCTCGCCGCTCGACACGAAACTTCGACACAGGTGGTCGCTATGGCGCCAGCTGTGTCGAAGTTTCGGCGGCGACGGGAGGTCAGCGGCGGCGCTGGCCTCCCCCACCACTCCCGCCGGTGCGGGCCTTCGACTTGGCGACGTTGGCCCGCTTGCGCCACGTGCCACCCTTGGCGGCGCCGCCGCTTCCGTTCCCGTTGCCGTTGGAATGCGCTCCCCCACTGCGGGGGCGAGGGCGACGGGGGCGGTCGCCCGCAAGCTCGTCGGCGAGGTCCCGCGGGTGCTCCCGGCTGGGCGCCCGGCGGGCCGGGATCTCGCTGGGGTCGACGTCAGGGGTGTCGATCTGCTCGGGAAGGCCGACGGCCCGCTGGAGGGTCCGGGCGGCCTTGAACTGCGCCTTGGGCACGAAGGCGACGACCATGCCGGACGCGCCGGCCCGGCCGGTGCGGCCCGAGCGGTGGACGTAGTCCTTCGGGTCGGGCGGCAGGTCGTAGTGGACCACGCAGCCCACGTCGTCGACGTGGATGCCGCGGGCGGCCACGTCGGTGGCCACCAGCGCCGCGGCCCGACCGTTCGAGAACGCCGACAGCGCCCGCTCCCGCTGCGCCTGCGAGCGGTTGCCGTGGATGGCCACCGCGTCGACGCCGGTCTGGGTGAGCTGCCGGGCGATCCGGTCGGCGCCGTGACGGGTGCGGCTGAACACGATGGCCCGGCCGTGCCGGTTCACCAGCGCGGCCGCGAGGCCCGTCCGCTCGGCCGGCTCGGCCCGCCAGAACACGTGCTCGACCTCGCTGAGGTCGTTCTCGTCCTGGCCCACCTCGTGGCGGGCCGGGTCGCGCTGGTAGCGGCGCACGATCTTGTCGATCTCGCCGTCGAGGGTGGCCGAGAACAGCAGGGTCTGCCGCTTCTCGTTGGTCTGGTCGAGGATGCGCCGCACCGAGGGCATGAAGCCCATGTCGGCCATGCGGTCGGCCTCGTCGAGCACGACGATGTCGACGTCGCGCAGGTCGACGTCACGCTGCTCCAGCAGGTCCTCGAGGCGGCCCGGGCAGGCGACGACCACGGCCGCGCCCTGGGACAGCGCCCGGCGCTGCGGCCCGTAGGAGGCGCCGCCGTACACGGCGACCACGTTGTCGTGGCGCTGCTTGCCCTTGCCGGACGCCGGCAGCAGCTGGGCGATCTCGCCGGCCACCTGGGAGGCGAGCTCACGGGTCGGTACCAGCACCAGCGCCCGGGGGCGCCGGGGGGTGGCGATGGGGTCGAGCGTGGCGATCGCCAGCCCGAAGGCCAGCGTCTTGCCCGACCCCGTCGGCGCCCTTCCGCAGATGTCGCGCCCAGCGAGCGCGTCGGGGATGGTGGCAGCCTGTATAGGGAAGGGCTCGGAAATGCCGCGCTTGGCAAGGACCGCGCGCAGCTGAGGGGGGACGCCGAGATCGGCGAAGGTGGTAACCACTGATTCTCCTGGTCGTTTCGACACGTTGGAATGCAGGCCGAATCGAACAAGGTGAATCGAGCAGGCCCCGTCGGACGTAGGCGCCGACGACAGGTCGGCGGGGAGCGCCGACAGGTGACTGGAGGCAGGCTAGCGGGTGCAGCCCGCCGAACCCCGCATCCCGGGTGCCAAGAGCCGGAGCGACGTCAGCCGACGAGGTCGGCGATCTGCGCCAGCATCGGGGCCGGTCCCGACACCAGCAGCGTGGTGATGCAGGTCTCCCGCCAGGCCTCTAGGTCGTCGCGGAGCTTCTCCGGCGGGCCCACGAGGTACACGTCCTCGACCATCGCCGTCGGGACCAGCGCCGCGGCGTCGGCCTTGCGCCCGTCGAGGTAGGCGTCCTGGATCGCCTCGCACTCGGCCTCGTAGCCGAGGCGGGCGAAGACGTCCTTGTGGAAGTTGCGGTCCTTCGCTCCCATGCCGCCGACGTACAGCGCCAGCATCGGTCGCATGAGGTCGGCGCAGGCCTCGACGTCGTCGCCGGGGATGATCGGCACCACGCAGGCGACCTCGAACTCGTCGGGCTTGCGGCGCGCCCCCGGTCGGGCGAAGCCCTCCGCCAGCGCCTCCCGGTAGAAGCCGTCGGCCTTGGGCGAGAAGAACATCGGCAGCCAGCCGTCGGCGATCTCCGCGGCCATGGCCACGTTCTTCGGCCCCTCGGCGCCCAGGTAGATGGGGATGTCGGTGCGCAGTGGCCGCACGATCGACTTGAGCGGCTTGCCCAGCCCGGTCCCCTCCCCCTCCGGCAGGGGCATCGAGTAGAACTCGCCCTCGTAGCTCACCGGCTCGTCGCGGGCGACGATGCGGCGCACGATCTCGACGTACTCCCGCGTGCGGGCCAGGGGCTTGGCGTAGGTCTGGCCGTACCAGCCCTCGACCACCTGCGGCCCCGACACGCCCAGGCCCAGGATGAGCCGCCCGCCCGACAGGTGGTCGAGCGTGATGGCGGTCATCGCCGTGGACGCCGGCGTGCGGGCCGAGATCTGCGTGATCGACGTGCCCAGCTTGATGCGCTCCGTGGCCGCGCCCCACCAGGCGAGCGGCGTGAAGCAGTCGGACCCGTAGGCCTCGGCCGTCCACACCGACTCGAACCCCAGCGACTCCGCCGCGGCGATCTGCTCGGCCGCGTCCGGCGGCGGTCCGCTCGAAGGCCAATAGCCGACGACCAACCCCAGCTTCAGGTTCCGCATGCCGCGGACGCTATCTCGCGGGCGCTCAGCTCGTGCTGGTGACCCGGTTGGTGGCGCCGTTCGTGTCGGTCTTCTCGTCGTCGCCGCCGGCCGCCGGGGCCTCGACCTTCGGTGCTGCGGGGACGGCACCGGCCAGGCCCGACAGCATCTCGCGCAGCTGGTTCAGCTGGGCGGTGACGGTGTCGCGCTGGCGGGTGAGGTCGGACACCTCGCGCTCGGCGGTCTGCTTGGTGACCTCGGCGTGGGTGCGGGCCTCGAACAGGTGCTGCTCGGCCTCGCTGCGGGCGTCGGAGATGGTGCGCTCGGCGAACGACTTCGCCTTGGCGGTGATCTCGTTGGCCTCGGCGTCGCTGTCCTTGCGGCGCTGCTCGGACCGGGCCTCGGTCTCCTTGAAGCGGACGTCGGCGGCCTTGGCGCGCTGCTCGGCGTCGCTCACCAGCTTCTGCGTCTGGGCGACGGCGGCGTCGTGGCGCTCGCCTTCCTCGCGCTCGGCCTTCTCGCGGCGCTCGGCCAGCTCGAGCTCGAGGGCCTGGAGCTCGGCCTCTCGCTTCTCCTTGGCCTTGGTGAGCAGCTTGGAGGCGGCGGCGCGCTTCTCCTCGGCCTCGCGGGCGGCCTCGTTGCGGACCTCGATGATCTCGCGCTCGGCGGTGGCGCGCAGCGTGGCGATCTCGCGATCGGCCGTGGCGCGCAGCTCGCCCACTTCGTGGTCGGTCGCCTGGCGGAGCTGCGACGTGTCGCGCTCGGCGTCGGCGCGCAGGGCCTCGGCCTCGCGGCTGGCCGTGCCGCGGACGTCGGCGGCTTCGCGCTCGGCAGCGTCGCGGGTGGCCTTGGCCTCGCGCTCGGCGGCGGTCTTCACCGCGGTGGCGACGGCGCGGGCCTTCTCGACGACTTCCTTCGACTCGAGGTGCGCCGCGGCGATCAGCTTCTCGGCCTCACGGCGGGCGTCGTCGCGGTGGTCGGCCGCCTGCTCCTCGGCGAGGCGGAGCAACTGCTCGACGCGGGTGCCGAGGCCCGAGAGCGTCGGCTTGGCGGCTTCTTCGAGAGCACGCTGCGTCTCGGTCAGCTTCTTCTCGAGCTCGGCGACCTTGCCGTCGGTGTCTCGGGTGGAAGTGTCGGCGAGGTCACGTGCATCGACCAGCTGGGCCAGGCGCGCCGTGAGGCGCTCGATGTAGCTGTCGACTTGGGTACGTTCGTAACCCCGCAGGACGATCGTGAAGTCGGGGACTCCCCCGTGCTCTGTCTGCGACGGCGAGGTGGTGGCCATTGCGCAACTATTGCAGACGCGAAGAGCACGTCGCTCACGTGCGTGCAGGTCTTTGGGAGCGTCTCACAGGAAATTCATTCAAGACTTCGCGCAGGGTGACGACATATCCGCCGGATGTCACGCGGAGCGCGTGAGCCGCCGCACGCGGTGACCGGTCTCGACCAGAATTGAAACGTGTTCTAGTGTGGGGGCATGGGGATGCCCACCGACATCGGGGTCGTCGA
Source organism: Acidimicrobiales bacterium (assembly GCA_035316325.1). Taxonomy (NCBI): domain Bacteria; kingdom Bacillati; phylum Actinomycetota; class Acidimicrobiia; order Acidimicrobiales; species Acidimicrobiales bacterium. Next base: position 8,093 of record DATHJB010000176.1, on the reverse strand, counting down.
CCTCATGCTCCAGATACCCGACGGGAACAAGCGAGACTGGTACAAGTTCCTGGCCGGCAACCTGCGTGACGCCGAGAGCCGCGACGAGTTCGAGTTCCCGGTCGAGTACATGTTCAAGGACGTCCCCGACGACCTGCCGGACGATGCCGACCCCGTCGACGTGGTGCTGCAGGAGATGGACCGCCACAGCATCGAGCGGGCCATGATCGGCGTCGCCTGGGAGCGCAGCTCGGCGGTCCGCGGGCTCGAGAACCACCCCGACCGCTTCATCGGGTCGTGGAATATCGACCCCAATCGCGGCATGGACGGCGTGCGCGACCTCGTCAAGGCGTACGAGACGCTGGGCATCAAAGCCGTCACGGCCTTTCCCGCCGGCTACTCGCCCCAGGTGGCGATCGACGACAAGAAGTTCTTCCCGCTCTACGCCAAATGCATCGAGCTGGACATCCCCGTCTTCATGACCACCGGCGTGCCCGGGCCCCGTGTACCCATGGCCTGCCAGCGCACCGAGCTGCTCGACGAGGTCTGCTGGTTCTTCCCGGAGCTCAAGATCGTGATGCGCCACGGCGCCGAGCCCTGGGACGACCTGGCCGTGAAGCTCATGCTCAAGTGGCCGAACCTCTACTACTCCACCAGCGCGTTCTCGCCGCGCTATTACCCCCGCTCGATCATCGACTATGCCAACACCCGCGGCGCCGACAAGATCATGTATGCGGGCTACTTCCCGATGGGCCTCTCGCTGGAGCGGATCTTCTCCGAGCTCCCCCACGTCCCGCTGAAGGACGACGTCTGGCCGAAGTTCCTCCGGGAGAACGCGCTGCGGGTGCTGCAGCTCGACGGCTGAGGCCGGGAGGCGACGACGATGGACCAGCGCTACCCCTTCCCGATCCCGTTCGGTTGGTTCTGCGTCGGCTACCCCGACGACTTCCCCGTCGGCGAGCCGAAGGCCCTCTACTACTTCGGGCGCCACCTGGTCGGCTGGCGCGACGAGACGGCCGAGGTGCACGTCCACGACGCCTTCTGCCCCCACCTCGGCGCCCACCTGGGCCACGGCGGCAGCGTCGAGGGTTGCGAGATCGTGTGCCCGTTCCACGGCTGGCGCTACGACGCCGAGGGCCGCAACACCGACATCCCCTACAGCGACCGGGTGAACCGCAAGGCCCAGCTGCGCACCTACCCCGCCGTCGAGCGCAACGGCGTCGTGATGGCCTGGTACCACCCGGACGACGTCGCCCCGCTGTGGGAGCTCCCCGAGGTTCCCGAGTGCAACGACGACCCCGATTGGTCGACGGTCATCCGCACCGACTACACGATCGACGCCGCCTGGCAGGAGATGGCCGAGAACGCCGTCGACTCGGCCCATTTCCGCTTCGTGCACAACACGGCGACGGTGCCGGAGATCGATTCGTACGAGTCGTCGTTCCCGGAATCGGTGATGCGCTCCTCGCAGAAGTTCCGCACGCCGCGGGGCGACATGGAGGGCCGCATCGACACACACGCCTGGGGCCCCGGCGTGTCGCTGGTGAACTTCAGCGGCATCGTCGACACCCTCAACTTGGCCTGCACCACACCGATCGAAGCCGACCGCTGCATCGTGCGCTTCAACTTCCGCTTCAAGACGATGGGTGACGAGAAGACGACCCGCAGCGTGGGGCGCGCCTTCGTCGCCGAGGTCGACAAGCAGGTGCGCGAGGACAAGCCCATCTGGGAGCACAAGGCCCACCTCGTGCGGCCGGCGCTGGCCGTCGCCGACGGGCCCTTCATGAAGTTCCGCAAGTGGGCGGGGCAGTTCTACGCCGAGGACTCGGCCCCAGCCGACGAGCGACTGGTCTTCCCCCCGCCCTTCTGGCCCGACAGGGTCGACGAGGCGCCGGCCAAGGCCACCGCCAGCGCCCGCGAGGAGCGCCGCTGACCCACGGCGGCCCGGGCCCGAGGTCCACCACCGCCGGAGGGGCGGCTGCCACGCTGCGGGCGTGGAGCACGAGATCGGGTCGACGCAGGTGCAGACCGCCCTCGACGTCCTCGGCATCGTCGCCTTCGGCGCTTCCGGGGCGCTGCTGGCGGTGCGGCGGGGCTTCGACGTCGTCGGGCTGACGGTGCTGGCGTTCGTGGCGGCGCTGGGCGGCGGCATGATCCGCGACCTGCTGCTGCGGGTCGAGCCGGTGGCGCTGACCGACACCTGGTACCTGGCGGCGGTCGCCGTCACCGCGGCGCTCGTGTTCCGGGCCGGCCCCGCCGTCCACCGCCACCGGGGTGCCCTGCTGCTGTTCGACGCGATCGGCCTCGGCGTCTTCTGCGCCACCGGCACCGTCAAGGCGATCGACCTCGGCGTCGAGCCGCTCGGCGCCGCCCTGCTGGGCACGATCTCCGGCTGCGGCGGCGGCATGATCCGCGACGTCCTGGTGCGCGACACCCCGGTGATCTTCGGCCGGCGCTCCGAGCACTTCGACTCCCAGCTCTACGCGGTGCCCGCCTTCGCCGGCTCGCTCGCGCTCGCGGTCCTCGCCGACTGGCGCCCCGCCCGGGTCGACACCTCGATGGTGGCCGTCGCCCTGTTCGTCGTCGCCTTCCGCCTCGCCGCCGTCCACTACGACTGGCAGGCCCCCCACCCTCGCCCCCTCTGACCGCAGCCGGCCTCACTACGGTGGGTGCGGAGGGAGGGACGCTGGTGGGGGTGGAGGGGATGCAGATCTCGCAGGGGCGGGAGCGGCGCAGCTCGTTGCAGGCGTGGATCGAGGCATCGTCGATCGTGGCCGCCTTCCTCTACGCGTTCGGGTGGATCTTCACCGCCCGGTTCCTCGCCCGGTTCGGCGTGGCGCCGGAGGACGTGGGGTTCAGCTTCAGCTACCTGCTGATCCGCGTCGGGTTCATGGCCCTCGCCTTCCTCTCGCTCGCCGCGGGGATCTTCTGGGTGCTGAACAAGCTGGCCGACTTCAGCGGCTCGACCCGGATCAGGATCCCGCGGGCCTCGGTCCGCAACGCCAGCCAGCTCGGCGTCGCGGTGCTGGCGGTGGTAGCGGTGGTGAGCGTGGCCCGGTCGGCGCTGGTCACCGCGGCTGCGCTCGTCCTCTTCTACGGCGTGGCGTGGCTGCTGGCCCGGTGGCTGTCACGCGGGGCGGCGCTGTGGGCGACCGAGTACTACGAGTCGCTCGACCTCAGCATGCGGGCGCTCCTCCGGTCGCTGGCGGTGGTGTGCGTCGCCGTCGCCGCCGCCGGCCTGATCGCCCTGCCGTTCGTCGCCGCCGACGTCTACGCCGACCGGGTCCAGGCGGGCGACGCGCTGCGCACGCCCGTGCTCCCCGGCATCACCGGCCTGAGCGTGCCCAAGGTGGAGGTCACGACGGTGGACGGCTCCCCCGTGTCGGCCGACGTCACCGACGGTGCCTGCGTCCACCTGCTGGGCAGCGCCGGCGGGGTCGTCATCCTCTACGACCACGACGCCGACCGGGTGCTGAGGGTGCCCCAGGAGCGGGTCACCCTCCAGGAGCCCTGCTCCTGAGCGCTACTGGTCGAGGATGCCGTGGTCGCCGCAGGTGGCGCCGCCGTCGACGGCGAGCTCGGCGCCGGTGACGTAGCTGGCCTCGTCGGAGGCGAGGAACAGGACGGCGTTGGCGACCTCGTCGGCCGACCCCATGCGGGACACCGGCAGGCGCTTGTAGTAGGGCGCCTCGCCGCTGGTGCCGGCGACCATCGGCGTGTCGATGCCGCCCGGGTGCACCGAGTTCACCCGGATGCCCCGGTGCCCGAAGTCGATGGCGGCGCTCTTCGACATGCCCCGCACCGCCCACTTGGTGCTGCCGTAGGCGCCCACGAACGGCAGGCCCTGGAGGCCGCTGGTCGACGAGATGTTCACGATCGACCCGCCCCCGGCCTTCACCATCGACGGCACCACCGCCTGCATGCCCAGCAGCACCCCGACCACGTTGACCTGGAGCAGGCGCTCGTACTCCTCCCGCTTCACCCGGTCGAGGAGGCCGAAGGACAGGATGCCGGCGTTGTTGATCAGCACCGTGATCGGCCCGAACGCCTCTTCGGTGGCAGCCACCGCGGCCGCCCACGACGACTCGTCGGTCACGTCGAGCGGCACGAACGCGCAGTCGTCGCCGATGGAGCCGGCCACGGCCTTGCCCTCGGCCTCGAGGACGTCGCCGATCACGACCTTGGCGCCCTCGGCCACGAACCGCCGCGCCTCGGCCTCACCCTGACCCCGGGCACCCCCGGAGATCAGCGCCACCTTGCCCTCGAGTCGTCCCGTCACGTCGTCTCCTCCTCGAAATTGCGTGGCTGGAGGTCGCTGTGGGGCCACGTCCCACGCAATTTCGGTCGGTCGCCACTCATGGCTTCTGCGAGCCGACGGCCCACATGGCGAAGAACTGGGAGCCGCCACCGTAGGCGTGGCCGATCGCCACCCGGGCGCCGTCGATCTGGTGCTCGCCGGCCATGCCCCGCACCTGCAGGGCCGACTCGGCGAAGCGGATCATGCCCGACGCCCCGATGGGGTTCGACGACAGCACGCCGCCCGACGGGTTGATGGGCAGGTCGCCGTCCATCTGGGTGGCGCCCTCCTCCACCATCTTCCAGCCGGTGCCCTCGGGGGCGAAGCCGAGGTTCTCCATCCACATCGGCTCGTACCAGCTGAACGGCACGTAGATCTCGGCCACGTCGACGTCCTGGCGGGGGTTGTCGATGCCCGCCTGCTTGTAGACGTCGGCGGCGCAGTCGCGCCCGCCCTGCGGGTTGACCTGGTCGCGGCCGGCGAACATCGTCGGCTCCGACCGCATCGCCCCGCCCAGCATCCACGCCGGCGGCTTCGTCGCGGCATCGCCGCCGGCCTCGTCGGTGAGGATCATGGCGCAGGCGCCGTCCGACGACGGGCACGTCTCCGAGTAGCGCAGCGGGTCCCACAGCATCAGCGAGTCCTTCACCGAGTCGAACGTGATCTCGGGCTCGTGCAGGTGGGCCAGCGGGTTCTTCAGGGCGTTCTGGCGGTCCTTGAGGGCGACCAGGATGCCGATGTAGTCCGGCGCCTCGGAGCGCCGCATGTAGGCCCGGATGTGCGGGGCGAAGTAGCCGCCCGCCCCCGCCACCAGCGGCATCTGGAACGGGATCGGCAGCGTGAGCGCCCACATGGCCTCGCTCTCCGACTGCTTCTCGAAGGCGATCGTGAGCACCCGCCGGTGGATGCCGGCCTGGACGAGGCTGGCTGCGACCAGCGCCGTCGACCCACCCACCGAGCCGGCGGTGTGGACCCGCAGCAGCGGCTTGCCGACCGCGCCCAGGGCGTCGGCCAGGTACAGCTCGGGCATCATCACGCCCTCGAAGAAGTCGGGCGCCTTGCCGACCACCACGGCGTCGATGTCCGCCCACGTCAGCTCGGCGTCGGCGAGTGAGTTCCGGGCGGCCTCCCGCAGCAGCCCGGGCAGCGACACGTCGCCCCGGGTGGCGGAGTACTTGGTCTGGCCGACGCCGACGACGGCCACCCTCTCCTTGCCCATCTCAGGTCCCCCCTTCGAGCACGCACACCAGGTTCTGTTGGAGGCACGGGCCGCTGGTGGCATGGGCCACCGCCCGTTGCGCCTCACCCCGCATCACCCGCTGGGCCGCCTCGCCGATGCGGACCAGGCCGGCCGCCATCATCGGGTTGGCCGCCAGCGCGCCACCCGACGGGTTCACGTCGACCCCGTCGCCGAGGCCCAGGGCCCGCCGCAGGACGACCTCCTGGTGGGTGAACGGGGCGTGCAGCTCGGCCACGTCGACGGGCCTGCTGCCCACTCCGGCCTTCTCCCCCGCGATGCGGGTGGAGTCGGAGACGGTGAGGTCGCGCACGCCGATGCTGTGGGCGTCGGTGCGGTGGTCGATGCCGTCGATCCACGCCGGCCGCTCGACCAGCTCGCGGGCCCGGTCGCCGGCCGCCAGCACGATCGCCGCGGCGCCGTCGGTGATGGGCGGGCAGTCGTGCTTGCGCAGCGGGCTCGCCAGCTCGGGCTCCTTCAGCAGCACGTCGGGCTCCTCGGACGACCGGAGGAGGGCGAACGGGTTCGCCGCGGCGGCGCGACGGCTCCGGGCGGCGATGCCCGCCATCTCGTCGACGGTGGTGACCCCGGCGTCGAGGCAGGCACGGGCCTGCAGCGCCGCCAGGGCGATGCTGTCGGGCCACAGCGGGGCCTGGTGGTAGGGGTCGAGCTGGCGGGACAGGACGTCGCGCAGCGAGCCCGGCGACGACTTCCCGTAGGCGTACACCAGGGCGGTGTCGGCCTGGCCGGTCTGGATCTTCACCCAGGCCTCGTAGAGCGCCCAGGCGCCGTCGGCCTCCACGTGGCTCTCCGCGATGGGCGGCCAGGCGCCCACGGCGTCGAGGGCCTGCACGAAGCTGAACGCCGCGCCGGCCAGGTAGTCGGTGCTGCCGGAGCAGGTGAAGTCGATGTCCCGCTGCTCCACACCGAGGCTCGCCTTCACCTCGTGGAGCACCGGCATCACCATCTCCACCTCGTTGCTGTCGTCGAGGCGGCGGACGTGCTGCGTCTGGGCGAAGGCGACGACGGCGACCTCGCGGCTACCGGAGGTGGGCATCAGACGTGCTCCCGGAACGACTCGTACGGTGCGTCGGGCTCACCGGTGGGCTTCCACCACTTGATGTTGGTCATCGTCGGCCCCAGCTCCTCGTCGTCGACCCACACCGCCTCGACCCGCATCCCCATCCGCACCTGGTCGAACGGGATCTCCTGGACGAGGCCGAACAGCCCGATGTCGGCGCCGTCGAGCAGCACGGTGGCGCACACGTAGGGCACCTCCATGGCCTGGCCGTAGAACTGGAGGTTGACCACGCAGAACGTGGTGACGATGCCCCGGGCGGGCAGCTCGACCTGCTCGCTGGTGGCCACCCCGTCGGTCGGGCACGAGCCTCGGGGCGGCACGTACACCTTGCCGCACACCCCGCAGCGCTCCCCCAGGATGCGCTTCTCGGTGATGCCGTGGAGGAACCGGGTGGTGGCCTGGCCGGCGGTGAAGCGGTATTCGAGGCGGGCGGGGGTCTCGATCAGCTTCACGGGCTCGTCGGTGGGGTGCTCCGGCGGGGCCGGCGGCGTCGGGTCCGTGTCGGCCGACTCGGGCTCGAAGCAGGCGATGTCGGTGATCGACCCGCTGCGTTCGTCGGCCCAGCGGACCCGCACCCGCATGCCGGTGGCCATGGCCTCGGGCGACCCGGCGTCGACGGCGTGGAGCATGGTCGTGTCGGCCCCGTCGAGCCGGATCAGTGCCCAGGCGAAGGGACGGTCGAGCGGCTGGTGGGCCCGGGGTTCGGGCTCCCACGACCAGGTGGTCACGACCCCGCCGGTGCCGACCTCCACGAGCTCGGTCAGCTCGTCGCCGGTCGCCGGGTCGTACTCGACCGGCGGGCACAACACCCGCCCGTCGGTCGTCCTGATGCCCAGGACCTTCCCGTCCCTGAGCCCCGTCAGGAAGGCGCCCTGCACCACCCCGACGGTCCGCCGGAACGGATACTCCAGGACGAGCGGCGCCGACAGCACCTCACTGGTCGACATGTTCGGCGGCTCCCCCTCGTGCGTCGAAAACTGAAACACGTTCTAGCAGAGGTCACGCCCGAAGCGAAACGCCACTGAGGCTGGGACGGCAGGTAGTTGCAGTCGTACTGTATGAACATGGCGAACGCGGACGTGCTGGAGATCCGTACCCACCCGCAGCTGGAGTGGTGGCGACACGATGGTCACCGTGTCGCTCGACGTCCCCGAGCGGCTGCCCCGCACCGCGGTGCTGACCAGCGGCCGGTGTTCGGGTCCGGACGCGAAACTGCGTGGCAAGTGGCCGCCACGGCACCACCTGCCACGCAGGTTCGGTCAGGCGGCTAGTTCTTCACGACGGCGGGGACCTCGGCGAAGCTGATCACCGAGCGGATCGCCTCGCCGGCCTTCAGCGCGGCGACGGCGTCGTTGACGTCGTCGAGGGCGAGCCGGCGGGAGATCATGCCCGCCAGGTCGAGGCGGCCGTTCTTCCAGAGGCCGAGGACCCGGTGGAAGTCGGTGCGCACGTCGGCCGAGCCGTAGTACGAGCCGGTGAAGTTCTTCTCGGCGAAGAAG
>DATHJB010000175.1 GCA_035316325.1 Acidimicrobiales bacterium | reverse complement strand
ACTTCTTCTGCTTCGCGGGCTTGTCGGGGCTGATGCCCACCACCTTGGTGTCACCGATGTCGCCGAGGATGTCCCGCAACCCGCACGCCTGCGCGGTACACCCCGGCGTGTCGGCCTTGGGATAGAAGTAGACGAGCGTGGTGGCGCCGGCGGCGGACAGGGTGAAGGGGTTGCCGTCCTGGTCGAGCAGGGTGAAATCGGGGGCTTTGTCTCCGGTCTTGGGCATGCGCCGACCTTACCGGGCGCCAGCATTGCCAGTACGCCAAACTCACCGCTTTTCAGACCTCTTAGGAAATTTTCCGTAAGTTCTGCGTTTCTCGCTATTTTTCGAACGCCAGCTCGCCCGAGTTCTCCCGCCTCGGAATGACGCGCCTCTTCCTAAAGAACCGCTGGTCTGGTGCGATGGAGGTGAGCGAGCGGAGGCGGAACGATGGCTACACCGCGCGGCACAGGTTCGTCTCGACTACCCGAGCGTCTCGCACGCCTTCGCGCCCGGGCTGCAGAGATGCAGGCGATCCGCGAGTCCCAGACGAGCTGCCAGCACACCCGAGCCCCAGTCGAGATTGTCCAAGTCTTCGCGAACGGCTCTCGGCATCTGTATCGAGGCTGCGCCGAATGCGGCTACGCCGTCGAGCCCGGGCCAGTGGCTCGGCGAACGTTCCGCCGACGGACTTCCGATCGTGCTGGACGAACGAACCAGCCGGCCGCCTTGCGCTCGCTGCGGAGCCTTCGGGACCGAGCTGCATCACTTCGCACCTCGAGCCATCTTCGGCGGCGACGAAGCTGAGATGTGGCCCACCGCATGGCTGTGCCCCGACTGCCACGACTACTGGCATCGGATGATGAAAGGCGCCGAGTAGCTCCACAACGGTTGTCGGCCCACCGTCCGGCGGATGTCCTTCATCAGCAGAACGAGATGGAGCGGATCGGTCGGGCTCTCCTCGAACTCGGGAAGCAGGTGGAGGTAGAACTCCCTGGCCTCAGGAGACTCCGCGTGGACGAGCAGGCCCCGACAGCCGATGTCCTCTGACAGCCCAACGAGGCGGGCGAACACGACTTGAAGCAGGCCGACACCCAGACCCTGGCCCTCGTGACGGACGTCGACACCGAGACGGGCCAGCAGCGCCACAGGCTGGGGATAGCGACCGGCACCTCGAGGGAGCCGAGCGGGAGCCGCGATCGTGGAGAGCTGCGCCATGCACCAGCCGTAGTACGCCACCACGACAGGGCTCTCGGCCTGGGCGACGACGAATACCCTCGTCGTTCCTGTACTCGCCGACTGACGGGCATGGCGCCGCAGCCAATCGGTCTGCTCCGAGGACTGGCATTCGAAGCCATCGAGCTCGTGGTGACCGGCGAGCAGTTCGGGCGCGCTGTAGCGCCCGGTCATTCAACGAAAGGTGAAGGACGATCCATCAAACGATGAAGCCCCGACAGCTCTCGCGCCGGCCGCGCGTTGATGGCATCCCATGCGTCGACTGCCTTGCTTCCAGATCGAAGCGATCTCGGTCCGCCAACACCGTCGCGCGGCCTCGACGGCATTGCTGACCACGAACTCGGTGACGTCGGTGTCGCTCGCCGCAACTGCACGATCGATCTCGACTCGACGACTCCGTCAATCGTCAGTTACTGCCGACGACGAGCAGCCGAGCGCCGCCGTTCTCGGCGATCGAGGATGCTGCAGTGTTCAGAATCGTGTCGAGCAGCTTGAGTCGCAACAGATCCGGTGTCGGAGGAAACGAGTTGAGTGCCGCTGTGTAGACCGACTCCCGAACGTGCGGCTGCACGATCACGACCTGGCTCGGATCGCTTGGCCGGCGCTTAAGCAGGGCATCTCGGAACGACTGTCGGCCGGAACAGCGTTCGCCATCGGCCCACGCTGCCCTCGCGGTGGTCAGCGTGGAGTCAATTCTTGTGAGTAGCCGCTGATGGTCCAGATAGAGAAGGTTCTTCGTAGCCTGGCCTGCGACCAGCTCGTAGGCAGAAGCCGAGATCCCGCGGCGATCGGATCTCGAGTGGGCCGCCTTGACATGGATCAGGCTGAGGACGCGCTCCTCATCGATGTGGAGGAAGTCGGCCATCTCTCCCGATCCGTCGTCACAAATGAGTACTCCGGATGAGAACGCCTTCGTGACCCACCCGAACAACGAGTCGTCGCTGTCGGTGCCGCAGAGGGCGTGAATTTCTGGCTCATTCGTCGCCGGCTTCTCCCGGCCTATATCGAAGGGTTCGATTGTCCGGAACTGCCAACCTCTGAAAGGCACTGCGTCGATCCGAGGCTGGTAGATCCGGTCGCCGTTGATCACGTGGCCTGACTCGTAGTAGATCCGCAAAGTTCCGAGATCGTCCAAGTGGTCCCGGAGATCCGGGAACGTGGAAGGGTCGCTGGTCGATTCCGTCCGGACATCGAGCTTGATCCGTCCGTCATACTCCTGCACGTTGATCCTGGCTCGGCCTGCTTCGTTGCCGTTGAGACCCAAGCCCACTGTGCAGTTCGGGCTGTCGGACCCGGTGACGCTGGTGATGCTCGAAGCGAGCGTCACCAGCTGTTGGTCCTCCGCCGTCGACGGATCCAGCAGGAGACCGGCGACGGGCACTATCACCTCGTAGGCGCCGCGAACGCCACTGAGATCATCGACGCTCTCCGCCAGCTGGCCGAACACTGCCTCGTCCCGGCCGGTCTCTTCGGTCTCGACTATGAGGTCGAGTACCTCGACGCATGCTTGAAGAAACGCGGTGAAGGAGCCGGCCTGCTTGTTCCAGACGACTGACTTCCTTGGCGTCGTGCCTGCGCTACCTGTCAGCGCCACGCGGTCGGGACTGTCAGCCAGCTCGGCGAGTCCCGCGTTCAAGGCGTAGGTGCTGTCCTGCTGCGACAACGTGTCGCGCAGGTCGATGCCGGTCGTTGTCTTCGTGTCCGGCTTCACCGATGAGCGATGGTGGACTCCCTCAAGCCAGAGACCCTTGGTCCGGCCAGCCAGAAATGCTTGCTGAAGGACCCACTCTGGCAGGAGCCGGAACGGTGCCAGGTCCTTCCGTATCCAGGCCTCGATCTGCCTGCGGAACTCGGTCCCCGAGATGGCGACATAGTCGCCTCGCCGAATGAGAACGATCAGCTCCGTGGACTGCTCTGGTGGTGCTGTGTCGTCGTCTTCGGGTCCGTGCCACCAGGAGGCAGGTCTGCGGTGGACGTACGAGAAGGCCTCGACCTCGTCGGGGGGATTTCCCTCTTCCAAGGTGACGATGTCGACGCCGTCGGCGACGACGGAACGGCTGTGATTTCCTCGTGCCTTCGAGGCGAGGCCCATGAGCCTTGACTTGATGACAGGTAGTGCCCTGGCTCGGTCACCGCCGTTGCACTTCACGATCTGCAATGAAATGTACGGCGCCAAGTGGGCCGCGTTGAGGACGGGTAGATCCGTCCGTGATTCCGCCATCGGTGCAACTTACTACGTAAGACGGTCATCAATAAGTGACCGCGCAGTAATAGCAAATCATGGCGGGACGACCCAGTGGTCGTGCTCCGGTGAGGTGCACCGCGGCTGCTTGGCCTTGCAGCCACATGCCCGCTGGTGACCGAAGCCGGGACAGCCGGTCGCCGGCAGACCGTTCGCCCGGCGCTCGTCGTCCCGGCGGGAGCGCGCCCTCGCCGACGACGCCTGGTACACGGCCCGACTGCTGGCCGGCGAGATGCTCGAGGACATCGAAGCGGTGTTCACCGATGAAGGCTTGTCGCTGTTCCCCCCGGTCGGCCGCCGAGCTGTCGATGGACTGCTCCGTGCCCGGACCACGAGGTGCCCTGCAAGCACATCGCAGCCGTGTCTACCTCCTGGACGAAGCGTTCGACGACGACCTGTTCACCATCCTGGCGTGGCGAGGACGCGAGCGCGACGACCTGCTCGCCAACGTCGGGGCCGCCCGGACCGCCGAACCCCCGCTGCCGAGGCGGCCCCACCTCTGGAGGCCAGCCTGGACTCGTTCTTCACCCTGCAGGGCGCCCTCCCGGCCAGCAGCCCGGCGACCACCCCCAGCACCTCGCTGCTCGACCAGCCCCCACCCACCGGAACCATCCGCGGGCGAGCATTGATCGAGCTGCTGCGACCGGCCTACGTCGCGTTGGGTGTCGCCGGTGACAGCGACGCCACCCGACTCCCTGTCAGTGGTTGACGTCGGCGATGGCGATCTGCAGTTCGCCCGCGGCACGCAGCAGCTGGCGGTCACCGGCCACCAGCACGAGATCGGGATCGGCGACTGACTCCGCTGAGCCGAGGTGGACCGCGTCGTAGCCCCTCAGTGCCAACCGCTCCGCCAGCTCACCTGCACGGTGCACCACGTCCGCCCCGACCTCGACCAGGTCCAGGTCTCCGACCAGGACCTCGAGATCGGCAACCGCCCGACGCAGGCCGACGGCATCGATCCGGTCGGTCCGGTGCGCCTGCGCCAACGCGGCACGCGCCTCCGCGTAGGCCAGCCGTGAGGACACGACATGATCGGCCTCGTCCCACAGACGACCGGCGACACCGCTTCCCGCCTCCTCGACCACCAACGGGATCAGAGCCGACGTGTCGAAGTAGCAGATCAACGACGCTGCTCGGCCACGAGGTCACTCACAGTTCCCCGCGCCTTGACCCGCCTGGCAGGACGTGTCCTCTGCCGTCTCGCAGCGGGTGTGACCAGGCCCTCCGCGACCAGACGATCCAGCCTCCGCCCGCCCTCCACCGGCACGATCCTCGCCACCGCCGATCCCCGGTCGGTGATCACCAACTCGTCCCCACCACGCACCCGTTCGATGTAGCGGCTCAGATTGTCACGCAGGTCCCGTATCCCCACATCCATGGCACCCGATTGTAGCCACTTCAAGGGCCAGAAAGTGGCGTCAGTGGGCGGATCAGCGGTCGTCGTGGTGGGCCGGGTGGGGGCCGCGGGGGCGCGGTGCGCGGCCGGGGGGCTGGGTCGGGCGGTCCTTGCGGTCGATCGGTGGGATGGGCTGCCGTACGGCCTGGTTGCCGAGGTCGAGCGGGGCGCCGTGGGAGGTGATGGCGATCGGGGGGCCTTCGAGCAGCTCGTACGTGGCTTCGTCGCGGCGGGCGGTGACGGCGATGCGCCGTCCCCGGTACCGGATCCGGAACGCCAGGCGGGTGATCCCGGCCGGCAGCCGCGGGGCGAAGGTCAGCTGGTGGTTGCGGGCCCGCATCCCACCGAAGCCCGCCACCAACGCGGCCCACCCACCGGCGAGCGAGGCCATGTGCAGGCCGTCGCTGGTGTTGAGCCACACGTCGGCCAGGTCGACCAGGGCGGCCTCGCCCAGGTAGTCGTGGGCCAGCTCCATGTGTCCCAGCTCGGCGGCCATGATCGCCTGCGTCGGCGCCGACAGCGACGAGTCGCGCACGGTCAGTGCCTCGTAGTAGGTGAAGTCGCGGTCCTTCTGCTCGCGCGTGAAGGCGTGGCCGTGCAGGTGCAGCGCGAGGACCAGGTCGGCCTGCTTCACCACCTGCTTGCGGTACAGGTCGAAGTAGGGATGGTGCAGCAGCAGCGGGTAGTCGTCGGACCGCGTGTGGGCGAAGTCCCAGCGGGCGTGGTCGGTGAAGGCCTCGCTCTGCGGATGGACGCCGAGCCGCTCGTCGTAGGGGATGAGCATGGCGGCGGCGGCGTCGCGCCACGAGGCCATCTCCTCCTCGGTGACCCCGAGGCGCTCGGCCGCCGCCGACTGCCGGGCCGCGACGTCCGCCGCGACCGCCAGGTTCTGCTGGGCCACCAGGTTGGTGTACACGTTGTTGTCGGCGATGGCGCTGTACTCGTCGGGCCCGGTGACGCCGTCGATGCGGAACCACCCGTCGGCGTCGTGGTGGCCGAGGCTCCGCCACAAGCGTGCGGTCTGGATCAGGATCTCGGCGGCCACGTCCCGCTCGAAGTCGGCGTCGTCGGTGGCGTCGAGGTAGCGAACGATGGCGTCGGCGATGTCGCCGTTGATGTGGAAGGCGGCGGTGCCTGCGGGCCAGTAGGCCGACGACTCCCAGCCCCGCAGTGTCCGCCACGGAAACGTCGCGCCGTCGAGGCCCAGCTCGCGGGCCCGGTCCAGGGCCAGCGGCAGCGTGAGCAGCCGCCAGCGCAGCGCGTCGGCGGCCGCGGCGGGCTGGGTGTAGGTCAGCACCGGGAGGACGAAGGTCTCGGTGTCCCAGAAGGTGTGGCCGTCGTAGCCGGGCCCGGTGAGGCCCTTGGCCGGGATCGGCCTCTGCTCGGCCCGCGCCGCGGACTGGAGGATGTGGAACAGGCCGAACCGCACCGCCTGCTGCACCTCGGGGTCGCCGTCGAGCTCGACGTCGGCGCCGGCCCAGTACTCGTCGAGATAGGCCCGCTGCTCGGCGACCAGGCCGTCCCAGCCCGCGACGTGGGCGCCGGCCAAGGCGGCCACCACCTGGTCGAGCAGCGCCGGCCGGGTGCGTTGGCTCGACCAGCCGTAGGCGACGAACTTGACCAGTCGCAGCCGTTGACCGGGCTCGAGGCGGGTCGCCAGCGTGAGCCGGCAGACGTCGGGCTCGGTGGTCATCTCCTGATCGACGTCCTGGCTGTCGCACTCGACGAGGTGCCGCATGCCCGCGGCGACCCGCAGACCGCTCTGGCGGGTCTGATGGATCATCACGGCCCGGGTGCCATGCGCGGTGTGCTCCTCGCTGACCAGCGGGTGCGAGAGCGCCGCCGCGGCCCGGGGATCCTTGCTCTGCGGTGGCAGCTCCTCGTTGGCCACCAGCTCGGACTGGAGCACGATGCGCAGCGCCTTGTCGACCGGTTCGACCACGTAGCTGATGGCGGCCACGGCCCGGTGGGTCAGTGACACGAGGCGCGTCGACGAGATGCGCACCGAGTCACCGGCGGGCGACGTCCATTCCACCTGCCGGGACAGCGTCCCCGCTCGGAGGTCCAGCCGGCGCTCGTGCGAGCTCACGGTGCCGTAGCGGACGTCGAAGGGCTCGTCGTCGACCAGGAGGCGGATCAGCTTGCCGTTGGTCACGTTGATCACCGTCTGGCCGGATGCCGGGTAGCCGTAGCCGGCCTCGGCGTACGGCAGCGGCCGCAGCTCGTAGAAGGAGTTGAGGTACGTGCCCGGTAGGCCGTGGGGATCGCCCTCGTCGAGGTTGCCACGCAGGCCGATGTGGCCGTTGGACAGGGCGAACACCGACTCGCTGCGGGCCAGGCCGTCGAGATCGAGGCCGCGCTCGGTGACGGCCCAGGGCTCGACGGAGTAGCCGGCCGCCTCGCTCATGTGCCCTGGCCCTCGCCCTCGATCTGGCCCTCGTCCAGCAGTTCGCTCAGGTCCCGCACGACGACGTCGGCGCCGTGCCGTCGCAGCTCGTCGGCCTGACCGACCCGGTCGACCCCCACGACGACGGCGAAGCCTCCGGCCCGCCCGGCCTCGACGCCGGCCAGCGCGTCCTCGAACACCGCGGCGGACGCCGGCTCGGCACCCAGGGCTTCCGCGCCGGCGAGGAAGGTATCCGGTGCCGGCTTGCCCGCCAGGCCCCGTTCCTCGGCGACGAGGCCGTCGATGCGGGTGTCGAACAGGTCGGTGATGCCCACCGCCTCCAGGACCTGCCGGGTGTTGGCGCTCGACGACACCACGGCCGTCGACAGGCCGGCAGCCCGCGCCGCCCGGACATAGCGCACGGAGCCCTCGTAGATCTCGATCCTGCCCTGCGCCAGGCGAGCGAGGACGAGCGCCTGCTTGCGGTTTCCCAGGCCGTGGATCGTCCAGGTGTCGGGCGGGTCGTCGGGGCCACCCTCGGGCAGCTCGATGCCGCGCGACCTCAGGAACGCCCGGGTGCCGTCGAGCCGTGGGCGCCCGTCGACGTAGCGGCCGTAGTCGTCGTGGGCGTCGAAGGGCACGAACGGCGCACCGGTGCGCTCGGACCAGGCGCGGAGGAAGTCGTCGAACATCTCCTTCCACGCCGCCGCGTGCACGACGGCCGTCTTGGTGAGCACGCCGTCGAGATCGAAGAGGCATGCCCTGACCTGGGAAGGAAGGCCAAGCACCCGTCAGAGGCTAACGACGCGCAGCCGCCGCCCCGCGGACAGTCACCTCGCCGCCACGCACCCGACGCCCCGGAGTGTCAGGCCAGGCCGGCGCGGCGGAGCGCGTCCGCCATGGCGGTGTCGGGTCCCGACCCGCCGTCCCGGCTCTTGCCCCCGCCCCGACGTCGACCCTGACCCTGGTCACGGGCGCGGTCGCCACTGCCCTGGCCGCCCTGACGATCCTGGTCACGCGGGCTGCGACGCTCGTCCCGGCCCGATCGTCCGCCCTGGGCAGGATCGTCGTCCAGCCGGAGGGTCAGGGCGATGCGCTTGCGGGGCAGGTCCACGGCCAGCACCTTGACCCTGACGATGTCCCCCGGTTTGACCACGTCACGCGGGTCGGCCACATAGCGGTTCGACATGGCGGAGATGTGGACCAGCCCGTCCTGGTGGACGCCGACGTCGACGAAGGCGCCGAAGGCCGCCACGTTGGAGACCACGCCCTCCAGGATCATGCCGTCGCGGAGGTCCTGGAGGGTCTCGACACCCTCCTTGAACTCGGCGGTCTGGAAGGCCGGGCGCGGGTCGCGCCCCGGCTTCTCCAGCTCGGTGAGGATGTCGGTGACCGTCGGCAGGCCGAACGTCTCGTCCGTGAAGTCGCCGGGCTTCAGGCTGCGCAGCAGGGCCGTGTTGCCGATCAGTGCGGTGACGTCGCTGTCGCTGCGCTCCGCCATCCGCCGGACCACCGGGTAGGACTCCGGGTGGACGGCCGACGCGTCCAACGGGTCGTCGCCATCCCGGATGCGCAGGAAGCCGGCGCACTGCTCGAAGGCGGCGGGACCGATGCGGGGCACCTTCTTCAGCTGGGCGCGGCTCCGGAAGGGCCCGGTGCTGTCGCGGTGGGTGACGATGTTCTCGGCCACCGACGAGCTGATGCCCGAGACCCGGGCGAGCAGCGGCGCCGAGGCGGTGTTGACGTCGACGCCGACCGCGTTCACGCAGTCCTCGACGACCGCTTCCAGGGAGCGTGAGAGCTTGTGCTCGGCGATGTCGTGCTGGTACTGGCCCACCCCGATCGACCGGGGGTCGATCTTGACCAGCTCGGCCAGCGGGTCCTGCAGGCGGCGGGCGATGGAGACGGCGCCGCGCAACGAGACGTCCATGTCGGGGAGCTCCTGCGAGGCGAAGGCCGAGGCGGAGTAGACCGAGGCACCGGCTTCGGAGACGATGGTCTTGACCACCGTGCGGCCCGGCAGTCGGGCCACGAGGTCACCGGCCAGCTTGTCGGTCTCCCGGGACGCGGTGCCGTTGCCGATGGCCACCAGCTCCACGTCGTGGGCCTCCACCAACTTGGCCAGGGAGGCGAGGGCCTGATCCCACTGGCGCCGGGGAGCGTGCGGGTAGATGGTGTCGGTGGCCACCACCTTGCCGGTCGCGTCGACCACGGCCACCTTCACCCCGGTCCGGAGGCCGGGGTCGAGGCCCATGGTGGTCCGGGTCCCGGCCGGCGCCGCCAGCAGGAGGTCCCGCAGGTTGGACGCGAAGACCCCGACGGCACCGTCCTCGGCAGCGGCCCGCAAGCGGGACCGCAGGTCGATCTGCAGGTGGACCAGCACCCGCGTCCGCCAGGCCCACCGCACCGTCTCGACGAGCCACCCGTCGGCGGCCCGACCCCGATCGGCGACCCCGAAGCGGTGGGCGATGGCCTGCTCCGAGGGTGACAGGCCGGCGGCCCCCGACCCGTGGCCGGCCCCGTCGTCGTGGTCGGGGTCCGGGACCAGGCTGAGGTCGAGGACCTTCTCCCCCTCCCCGCGCAGCAGCGCCAGCGTCCGGTGGGATGGCAGTTCCGTGAAGGCCTCGCCGAAGGAGAAGTAGTCGGAGTACTTGGCGCCGCGCTCCTCCTCGCCGTCGCGGGCCCGCGCCACCAGCCGGCCCTTCGTCCACATGCGCTCCCGCAGCTCGCCGAGGAGGTCGGCGTCCTCGGCGAAGCGCTCGGTGAGGATGGCCCGGGCGCCTTGCAGGGCAGCATCGGCGTCGGCGACGCCCTTGCCCTCGTCGACGTAGCCGGCCGCGGCGGCCTGGGGTTCCGTGCCCGGTTCGGTGAGCAGCAGGTCGGCCAGCGGCGCCAGGCCGGCCTCGCGGGCGATCTGCGCCTTGGTCCGGCGCTTGGGCTTGTACGGGAGGTAGATGTCCTCCAGCCGGGCCTTGGTCTCGGCAGCCAGGACCTTGGCTTCCAGCTCGGCGTCGAGCTTGCCCTGCTCCCGGATCGACTCGAGGATCGTCGCGCGGCGGTCCTCGAGCTCGCGCAGGTAGCCCAGGCGCTCTTCCAGGTTGCGGAGCTGGGTGTCGTCGAGCCCGCCGGTGGCTTCCTTGCGGTAGCGGGCGACGAACGGCACGGTGGCGCCCCCGTCGAGCAGGGCCACGGCCGCTTCCACCTGGCCGCTGCGGACGTCGAGCTCGTCGGCCAGGCGACGGTCGATCGAAGGGTTGACGTGCGTGGTCTTCACGATGTGTCAGGGCGGGCGTCCCGCCCCCGTCTCCTTCTCTACGACCGCCCCACCTGCAGAGCGCTGGGGCCGGCGCCGGCGCTGTACCAGCGGGCATTCTGGCATGCCGGAGCCGGGCACCCAGCGGCCGCCGGTGGCACTATCGGGGTGTGGCTGCGGAGTTGCAGGTCGGCTGTGCGATGTGGGCGCACAAGGGGTGGCAGGGGCGCTTCCTGCCCGACGGCCTCCGCCGCGCCGCCCAGCTCCCCGCCTACGCCACGTGGTGCACGGCGGTCGAGGGCAACACCACCGCCTACGGCCTGCCGGCGCCGGCCACGGTGGCAGCCTGGGCAGCCGAGACCCCGGCGGGCTTCCGGTTCCTCTTCAAGCTGCCGCAGCTGATCACCCACCAGCGCCGGCTCCGCAACGCCGAAGCCGACCTGCGGGAGGTGGTCGACCTGCTGGCACCGCTGGGCGGGCGGGCCGAGGTGCTGGCCGTCCAGCTCCCCGCCGGCTTCGGGCCCGGCGACCTGGGAGCGCTGGCCGCGTTCCTGGCCCGGGCACCGACGGCCCACCGCTACGCCGTCGAGGTGCGGCACCCGGCCTTCTTCGACGGCGGGCCCGCCGATCGGGCACTGGCCGGGCTGCTGGCCGACCGGGGCGCCGAGTGGACCACGTTCGACACCACCACCCTGTTCGCCCGCCCGCCCACCAGCGACGCCGAGCGGGAGGCCTGGGCCACCAAGCCCCGGTTGCCGCGCCGGACGGTGGCGATCGGGGACCGGCCGGTGGTCCGCTTCCTGGGGCGCGACGACATGGACGCCACCGTGGCGGGCTGGCAGCCATGGGTGCCGGTGGTCGCCGGCTGGCTGGCCGAGGGCCGCAGCCCGACGGTGTTCGTCCACACGCCCGACAACGACGAGGCCCTCGGCCTGGCCCGACGGTTCCACGACGACGTCCGGGCCGCAGCCACCGTCGAGGTCGTCCCGCTCCCGGAGCCCACGGTCGCCGCTCCCCCACCCACCCTCTTCTGACCGCCCCGCGCCCCGGCGATCAGCTCGGGACGGCGTCGCCGGTGTCGGGGTCGAAGAAGTAGAGGCGGCCCGGATCGATCGACAGGGTGAGGGGTTCGCCGACCGGGACCGGGACGTCGGTCGGCAGCCGCACGGTGAAGCGGGCCCGATCCTCCGGCAGGAGGAGCGCATCGTCGGCGGTGCTGGCCTCCACGGCCGCGCGGGTGGCATCGGTGTCGACGCGGGGCGCGGCCACGTCGAAGACGACGAAGCGCTCGTCACCGAGCTCCTCGACCACCTCGGGCGTGGCCTGCAGGGTGGGCCAGCCCCGGTCGGCCGCGGGGGTGAACCCCGTCGGTCGGATCCCGAGGATCACCTTGCGGTCGGCCTCGGCCAGGGGTGAGCCGGCGGGCAGGGGGACGGTCACCCCGGCGAACGAGACGACCCCGCGCTCGACGGCGGCGTCGACGAAGTTCATCGCCGGGGAGCCGATGAAGGCCGCCACGAACAGGTTGGTGGGATGCAGGTAGACCTCCTGGGGCCGGTCGCACTGCTGCAGCACGCCGTCGCGCAGCACGGCCACGCGCTGGCCCAGCGTCATCGCCTCGATCTGGTCGTGCGTGACGTAGACCGTCGTGACGCCGAGGCGCTTGTGCAGCAGCGACAGCTCGGCTCGCAGCGCCACCCGGAGCTTGGCGTCGAGGTTGGACAGCGGTTCGTCCATCAGGAACACCCGGGGCTCGCGCACGATGGCCCGGCCCATCGCCACCCGCTGGCGCTGCCCGCCCGACAGCGCCGCCGGCCGGCGGTCCAGGAGGTGCTCGAGCCCGAGGACCTCGGCGACCTCGGCGACGCGCCGGTTGCGCTGCTCCTTGGGCATCCGTCGCATGCGCAGCCCGAACGCCAGGTTCCGCCGCACCGACATCCGCGGGTACAGGGCGTAGCTCTGGAACACCATGGCCACGTCCCGGTGCTGCGGGAGCCGGTTGGTGACGTCGTCGTCGCCGATGTGTATGCGCCCGGACGACACCTCCTCGAGCCCGGCCACCAGGCGCAGCAGCGTCGACTTCCCGCAGCCCGAGGGGCCGACGAGCACCATGAACTCACCCGCCTCGACCTGCAGCGTCACGTCGCGGATGGCGTCGACCCCGCCCTTGAAGCGCTTGCCGACGCTCTCCAGCCGCACCCCCGCGGCCCGGGGCTCGGCGTCGCTCTCGGTCTCGGCTTCGGTCTCGCTCATCCCTTCAACGCTCCTGCCATCAGCCCGCGCATGAAGAACCGGCCCATCACCACGTAGACCGCCAGGGTGGGGAGGCTCGCCAGCAGCGCGGCGGCGACCGCCTCGTGGAACGGCACGACCTGGCTCCCCGCGATGTTGTTGAGCGCGATCGTCACCGGCCAGTCCTGGCGCGACGTCAGCACCAGGCCGAAGATGAAGTCGTTCCACGACGAGGTGAACTCCCAGATCATCGACACCGCGAACGCGGGGAGCGCCACCGGCAGGGCGACGAAGACGAAGGTGCGCAGCATCCCCGCCCCGTCGACCTGCGCGGCGTCGATCAGCTCGTCGGAGATCCCGCTGAAGTAGCTGCGGAAGATCAGCGTGGTGATCGGCAGGCCGTAGACGACGTGCACCAGGGTCAGGCCGCCGAGGTCGTGCATGTCGAGGTCGCTCATCAGCTGGTTCAGCGGGATCAGCACCGCCTGGTACGGGATGAACATGCCGAAGAGGATCAGCGGGAAGACGACGTCGGCGCCGGGGAAGCGCCACTTGGCGAGCACGAAGCCGTTGGCCGCGCCCAGGAACGACGCGATGATGCTGGCCGGGACCGCCATCATCACGCTGTTGCGGAACCCGTCCTCCATCTCCGGCCAGACCGTGCGGAACGTGTCGAGCGACAGCGAGTCCGGCAGCGCCCACATCTGCGACGGGCTCACCTCCGTCGGGTCCTTGAAGGCCGTCACGACCAGCACGTACACGGGGACGAGGAACATCCCGACCAGCGCCACCAGCGCCCCGTAGCGCAAGGTGGTGAACCACGGCGCCCAGCGCGAGCGGATCCGCCCGTCGGTCGGAGCGACGTCGGCCCCGTCGGCCGCGTCGGCCCCGTCGTCGACGGCCACCTCGGCCACCGTCATCGGCGCCGCTCCATCCGGATCGAGTACCAGATGTACGGGACGACCACGACGGAGATCCCCGCCACGAGCAGCGTGGCGATCGCGGCGCCCCGCGAGAAGTTGAGCCCGTCGAACGTGGTGAACCACATGTACAGGGCCGGCGTCTCGATCTTGCGGCTCTCGACGTCCATGGCGAACATCAGGTCGAACGTCTTCAGCGAGATGTGCGCCAGGATCACCACCGCGCTCATCACGACCGGCAGCAGCATCGGCCGCACCACGTGCCAGAAGACCCGAGGCTCGTTGGCCCCGTCGACCCGGGCGGCCTCGCGCAGGTCGTCCGACACGCCCCGGAGGCCGGCCAGGAACAGGGCCATCACGTAGCCCGACAGTGCCCAGCCCGCCGGCAGGGCGATGGCCGCGGGCGCCCAGGTCCCGCGGGACTTGAACCAGTCGTTGGCCAGGAAGTCCAGGCCCACCTGGCCGAAGAGCTTGTTGAGGCCGGTCTCCTGCGCGCCACCGGCGTTGTTGAGCAGCCAACGCCAGATGATCGCGGTGGCGATGAACGAGATCGCCATGGGGAACAGGAACACGCCCCGGAAGAAGCCCTCGCCCCGGACGCCCCGCTCGATCAGCAGCGCCAGCAGGAAGCCGAGCAGCAGCGTGCCGACCACGAACACCGCGGTGAACACCAGCACGTTCTCCACGTCGTCGGTGAAGCGGGTGTCGTCCGGCAGGCGCTGGTAGTTGTCGGTGCCGGCGTAGGCGTAGTCGGGGCGCAGGCCCCGCCAGTCGCTCAACGACACCCTCAGGTTCCATCCCAGGAACCCGTAGACGAAGACCCCCAGCAGGATCAGCGAGGGCGAGACGAGCAACAGACCGGGCGCCCATCGACGTATCCGGTGCACGGCGCGCTGCCTCCCTCGCCCTCGCTTCCCTGGCCCTAGTTCTGGGTGTCCTCGTAGGCCTGCTTCACGGCCCCGGCGAACCCTTCGGCGTCACCGCTCTCGACGAACTCCTGCAGCGCCGAGTCGATCTCGGTCTTCCAGGCGTTGTCGGCGACCACGCCGTGGGCCAGCGAGCCGACGATCGTCGTGGACGGGTCGGTCCAGTCCTCGAACGGCACCTGCAGGTAGTCGGTGTAGAGCGACGGGTCGCCGTCGATCCGGGCCGGGATCGAGCCCTTCACCGGGTTGAAGGTGTCCTGCCCTTCCTTGGAGCCGGCCAGCTTGAGCCATTCGATGGCGGTCTCGCGGTGCGGGGCGTCCTGCGGCAGGGTGAAGGTGTCGGACAGGAAGTTGAAGACGCCGTCGGTGCCGGGCGACGTGGTGGCGCCGTAGTCGGTCTCCCAGGTGAGCTCCTTCTCGACCCGGAAGTAGGTGTCGGCCCAGTCGCCCATCACGTTGTAGGCGGCGTCGCCCTCGATGAGCGGGTCGATGGCGGGCTGCCAGTCGGCCGCGGCCGAGTCGAGGTTGGAGTGGCCGAGCACCTCGGTGAACATGTCCAGCGCGTCGACGACCTCGGCGGACTCCCAGTCGGTGGACACGTCCCACAGGCCGCTGTAGACGTCGGGGCCCAGCTCACCCAGGAGCACGTTCTCCAGGAGGTGCTGCTGCGTCCACGTGGGGCCCACCGTGAGCGGGATCTTGCCGGCGGCCTCGAGCGTGGTGGCCTGGGTCAGGAACTCGTCCCAGGTCGTCGGGGGAGCGGCGATGCCGACCTCGTCGAGGACGGCCGGGTTGTACCAGAGCACGTTGGACCGGTGGATGTTGACCGGCACCGAGTAGAGCTTGCCGTCGGACGTGATCAGGTCGAGCAGCTGCTCGGGGAACACATCCCGCCAGCCCTCGTCGTCGTAGAGGGAGTCGAGGTCCTCCACCTCGTCGGCCTCGATGTCGGCGACGAGCTCCTTGCCGGCGTGGCGCTGGTAGGAGTCGGGCGGGTTGTCGGCGAGCAGCCGGTTGGCCAGCTCGGCCTGGGCGTTGGTGCCCGCCCCGCCGGCGATGGCCGAGTCGACGATCTCGACGTCGGGGTTCTGGTCCGCGAACAGGGCGAGCAGAGCCTCCTTGCCTTCGGAGTCGCCGCCTCCCGTCCACCAGGAGAAGAACTCGAACTCGTTGCTGATGGCGGCGCTGCCACCGCTGTCATCGTCGTCGTCGCCGCAGGCTCCGAGTAGGAGCACTCCTACCACTGCGGTGGCGGCGATCGCACGTCCCCTCCGACCGAACCTCATCGGTGAGCCCCCCTGTCGCTGTCGCAATCTGATCCGGGGTGCGCGCGCTCTGGGAACGTTCACACCTCCGTGCCGATTGTCGAAGTCTGAGGCCCTATGTGTCAAGGTTCTTCCGCCCGTTAACGTTCCCAAGCACCGATGCCGAAACGTCCCACGATGAAGGACGTCGCCCGCGCCGCCGGGGTGAGCCACATGACGGTGTCGCGCGTCGTGAACGGCGACACGGGCGTGCTCCCGGACAAGGTGTCGCGAGTGGAGCGGGCCATCCGCAAGCTGGGGTACCAGCGCAACGACATGGCCCGACAGCTGCGCCGTCAGGGCCAGACCACTGGGACGATCGGGCTCGTCGTCGACGATGTCGCCAACACCTTCTGGTCGGCGCTGGCCCGGGCGGTGGAGGACGTCGCCATGCGCCGGGGCTTCCTCGTGCTGGTGGGCAGCACCAACGACGACCGCCGGCGCGAGCAGGAGGTCGTCGCCGCGTTCTGCGCCCGGCGGGTCGACGGGCTGGTGGTGGTGCCCGTCGCCGGCAGCCAGCGCTTCCTCCGCACCCAGATGGCCATGGGGACCCGGGTCGTGTGCGTCGACCGCCCCGGCGACGGGCTCGAGGTCGACACCGTGGTCGTCGACAATCGCCCCGGCACACGTGATGCGATCGCCCACCTGATCGGTCAGGGTCACGAGCGCATCGGGTTCCTGGGCGACCGCGACGACATCTGGACCGCCGAGGAGCGCTACACCGGCTACCTCGACGCGCTCGGCGACGCCCGGATCGAGCCCACACCGAGCCATGTGCGCCGAGGCGTCAGGACCGCGGCCCAGGCGACCGAGGCGGCCCGGGAGCTGATGACGGCACGCCACCCGCCGACGGCCATCTTCACCGGCAACAACATGATCACGATCGGGGCGATCGCCGCGTTCTCGCAGGACGACCGGCCGCGGGCCACGGCCCTGGTCGGCTTCGACGACTTCCCGCTCGCCGACCGCCTCGCACCCCCCGTCACGGTGGTGCAGCAGGATCCGGCCGCGCTGGGAGCCACCGCCGCCCAGATGCTCCTCGCCCGCATCGAGGGCGACACCGCACCCCCGCGCACCGTCGTCCTGAAGACCCGTCTCCTGACCCGCGGCTCCGGTGAGATCCCCCCACCGTGAGGAACCTCCCTCCCTCGCCGTCGGTCAATGCCAGCGCAGCGCGCTGCGCTGTGACCAGTAGTCCTCGCTCGGCTCGGCCAGCATCGCCAGCTGCTCCATGTCGTGATCGGTCAGCCGCAGCGCCGACGCGTGCAGGTTGCTGGCGAGCTGCCCGGGGCTGACCGGCCCCACCAGCACGGTGTCGGCCCAGGGCTGGGACAGCACCGCTCCGACCGCGACGGCGTCGGGGGTGACCCCGTGCCGCTCCGCCAACTCGACCAACCCGGCCGGCGGTCGCTCTGCGAGCCGGCCGTTGGCCAACGTCTCCTTGACCAGGACGAGAACCCCGTGGCGATGCGCCTGGTCGAGCGTGGGGCCGACCGACGGCTCCGACACGTTCCACGTCGACTGGACGGCAGTGAAGACCGGCTGCCCGGCGACCTGCAGGGTCAAGGCGCGCTCGACGACCTCGGCCTGCGCCGGCCCGGAGGTGGAGAACCCCACCCGTACCCCCTGAGCGGCCAGACCGGCCAACGCCTCCAGGAGCGGCCGGTCGGCGAACACCGGGCTGTCGGGGGTCAGGGAGTGCACCTGGTAGTGGGCGATCTGCCCACCCAGCAGCGCCTGGCTCTCCGCCCACTGCTGGGAGAACCGGGCGAGCGAGTGCTCCTTGGTCTCGTGGACCTCCGCATCGGTGCGCCAACCGCCGACGTAGGCGTAGCCCCACTTGCTGGAGACGGTCAGATCGCTCACGCCCCGGTCGGCCAGCCATCCCGCCAGGAACTCCTCGGCCCGACCGTACGAGCGCGCCACATCCACCCAGCGAACGCCGGCGGCGTAGGCGGCATCCAGGACCTGCCAGCTCGCCTCCCGCAGCGCCTCCACCGTCCGGTCGACCGGCAGCGCCCGGTCACGGCCGAGGTTGATGTACGCGGGCCGCCCCAACGCCGCGAGCCCCAGGCCGACCTCCATCACCACACCTCCACCGAACAGACCTCACGATCGCCGACGACGACCACCGGCACCGTAGGCCGCCACCCGCTATCGCCGGATGGTCCGGCGGATGTCCTTCATCAGCAAGACGAGATGGAGCGGGTCGGTCGGGCTCTCCTCCAACTCTGGGACGAGGTGGAGGTAGAAGTCTCTGGCTTCGGTGGACTCGGCATGGACGAGAAGGCCACGACAACCGATGTCGTCGGACAGCTCGACGAGGCGGGCGAAGACGTCCTGGAGCAGGCCGGCGCCCAGACCACGGCCCTCGTGGCTGACGCCGACCCCGAGACGGGCCAACAGCGCCACGGGCTGGGGATAGCGGCCGGTACCCCGACGGAGCCGAGCCGGTGCTGCGATCGTGGAGAGCTGCGCCATGCACCAGCCGTAGTAGGCGACCACCGCAGGGCTCTCCGTCCCGGTCACCACGAACACCTTCGTCGTTCCCGTGCTGGCCGACTGGCGGGCGTAGCGCCGCAGCCACTCGGTCTGCTCCGACGACCGGCATTCGAAGCCGTCGAGCTCGTGGTGATCGGCGAGCGGCTCGGGCGCTCGGTAGCGCCCGGTCATTCAGTGAAGGGTGAAGGACGATCCATCAGGCGACGGAGCCCGGGCAGATCTCGCGCCGGCCGGGAGTTGACGGCATCCCATCCCTCGACTGCCTTGGCATCCAGATCGAACCGATCACGGTCGGCCAACACCCGCCGAGCCGCCTCGACAGCATTGCTGATCACGAACTCGGTGACGTCGGTATCGCTCACAGCGACCGCACGATCGATCAACTCACGCTCGCCAGGGGTCGTACGGAGCTCCAGGCGCCGGCTCCGTCGTCGTGGCTCGGTTGCAGGCATCGAACCGCTCCTCCTTCGCGTACGGCCAATGTACGGCCAGACCGCCTCCGGCCGCAACCGCAACCCGGTGTCGCCGCTCGTGGAGGAAGCGGACGCAGGGTCCGCCGGATCAGGGAGTGGGTGGGAGGCCGTAGGCGATCAGGCGGCCGTCCTGGGTGCCGACGAAGAGCTTGCCGAGGCTGATCGCGGGTGCGCCGGTGATGCGGCTGCCGGTGGCGTCCGACCACGACGGGGTGCAGGTGGCGGCCGCGCAACCGGCGGCGTCGTAGGCACGGACCGCCCCGTCGGCGGAGCCCGTGAAGACGACGCCCGCGGCGACGGCCGGTTGGACAGTGATCTTGCTGCCTGCGGCGGTCGACCACGAAGGGGTGCAGGTGGCCGCACCGCAGCCGGTCGCCGAGAGAGCGACCAGCGAGCCCGACGCGGTCGGGACGTAGAGCGTGTCGCCGGCGAGGGCCGGCGCCGCCGTGACCGCACTGCCCACGGGTGCCGACCAGAGCACGGCGCCGTCGGCAGCGGCCAGCGCGTACACGGTCCCGGCGTCGGTGCCGACGTAGACGGTCGTGCCGTCGGCGCTGAGCACTGGAGACGTCGCGTCGGCACCGTCGATGGGTGTGGCCCAGCCCGAGCCGCCGGCCGTGGGGAACGCGCGGACACCGTTGGCCGGGGCGGTTCCGACCCCGATGCCAGCATGGAAGAACTGGGTGACGCCGAGCGTCAGACGTGCGGCGTTGGGCTGGTCGGTGAGCAGGACGTTCTGTGCACCGAGGTAGGCCCAACCCCGCTGGACGGTGCCGCCGCCGGCCACCGATGCGAACTGCGACACCAGCACCTGCAGCCGGTCGGGGCCCTCCCGTATGGCCTCCATCCGGGCCTGGAGCTCACCGGCCAAGGTGTCGCAGAACCCGGTGCTCAGCTGGCAGATGGCCATCTCCCACCGGCCGTCGGACAGCCGCACGCTCGCGTAGAGCTGGCTGGCGAGGACGATGACCTCGGTGTCGACCTCGGCGTTCGGCGTGGACGCATGAGGGGTGGAGACCCAGCGGGGAGCACCGGTGGTCGCCTCGAAGGCGTAGACCGAGCGCGTCGTTGTCGCGTAGACGCCCCCGTCGGTGGACACGACCGGAGGGCCGACCCCCCGAGGTCCCAGCTGGTCGGTCGTGCCGGTCCACAGCTCGGTGAAGCCATCCACCGTGTCGACCGCGAACCCGGTCTCGACCTCGTTGTGCGCCCGACGATCCGGGCCCTGACCCGACGCCGGCCAACAACCGGCCAGCCCGACGATCACACATGCCGACGCCCCAAAGGCAAAGACCCGCCTCATTCCGCCCTCCCCCACTGTGCGCAACGAGCCGACGGTAGCGGTCTCCATCGCTCTCCGCCCGACGTCGTCTCTGCGTGCCCGCGCTGCGGCACCAGCGTCATCGACTCGTTCGGCCCTTCACGTGCAAGATGGCGGCCTACTCGCACTTCGACCAGAAGGTCGAGCACGTGCTCGCCACCCTGTCGCGCCGTCTGGGCGTCGACCTCGAGGCCTGACGCGCAGCAGCTCCCCGGTCTCGCTAGGGGAGCTGCTGCCTCTCCGGACGCACCACCGAGGCGGTTGATGGCCCGTCCAGGTCTCTTGGGTCTAGTCGGAGCGCTGCGCTTTGGGCGCTCACGTCCCCCACCGAAGGTGGAGCCAAAGGCGGGGGACGCGGCGCCTTCCGGGAGACCGCAGACGCCGCGTCGACGCCCCCATCGCCTCGCGGGCCGCACGTTTGGCCATCGACCGGCCGGCCTAAGAGGCCACGTGCGCGAGGGCTCAGGTCAGCCCGGTGGGTCCTTCGCCCGGCCCTCCACGGCGTCGAGGCACCCGTCGTAGACAGGCTGCCGGTAGACGTCGCCGTAGCCCTCGGCGTACTCGTGTGCGAACGCCGCCGGGTTGCTCTCAGGGTCAGCGGTGATGTCGCCCTTGTCGGCGGTGCCGTCCAACACGTAGCCGCACACCGTGTAGGCGATGTCATAGTTCCCCGCTGCCACGTCGTCGGGGCCGACGTCCGACTGTTGGATCGGGGGCTCGGCGTCGTCGCTGCCGCCGCACGCCACGACTAAGGCCACCAGGGCCACGTAGATGATCCTCATGTTCCGCCTTCCGCTCTCCGCCTGCGGACGACAGGAGGCCCGGGGACGTCCTGACGCTGACGCGACGGCGCCCCCACCAGGAGGGGCAGGGGGCTGGAGAGATGACACCCACAGTCGACTCGGGACGTACGCCAGTCACCAGCCGGTGTGACCGTGGGCAGGCACGTTCGCTGCGGTGTGTGGTGACCGAAACGGTCGTCTGGCACCGCAGGATCATGCGGGGACCGGGCTCACCGCCTCACCAGGCGAGCCGGTCGGCCCCCACTAGCTCGAGGCGGTGGTGGTGAGCTCGTGTTGGCTCGGCTTCTGGCCGAGGAAGGTGATCACGGACTCGAGGAGGTGGACCGCGTGCTGGACCGCCGGGTCGGCGGGGTCACGGCGGAGGCGGGTGCGACCGATGCGGAGCGCGTGGCGCAGCGTCGTGTCGTCGCCTGCCGCCTGGAGGAGATCGACCGCGGCCTCGGTGATGTCCGGGGGCCGGGCGGTCGCCGCTGCCAGGGCGCGGCTGCGGTCGAGGACGATCTGGGCACGTTCCACGTCGCTCCTTCGAAGGCTCGGGCCTGCGCGCCGGGAGGTTGGTCCCCGGCGGCGCAAGCGAGGGCGTCAGTGAGCGGCGCGCGTCCGCAGGTAGCGGAAGAGGCCTACGCCCAGGACGACGGCAATCACGAGGAGCAGAAGCTCCATGATCGTTCCTTTCTTTGGCCCAGGGCGATGACCTTCGCGGCCACCACCCCAGTCCTCAGCGAGAACGATATAGCTGAAACAGAAAACATGCAACGTAGTTCAAGAATTAGGGTACAGTTTTCGGCATGGGAAGTTGGAGCCTGCTCACCAACCACGCTCGTGCGCTCCTCTGCATCGCCCACGACCCGGGCGTGCGGCTGCGAGACATCGCCGCCCAGGTCGGCATCACCGAGCGCCGCGCCCACGACATCGTCACCGACCTCGCCGACGCCGGCTACGTCGTGAAGGACAAGGACGGCCGCCGCAACCGGTACAACATCCAGGAGCACGTGCCGCTGGGTGACTCCATCGACCGGGAACGGACCGTCGGCGAGCTCCTCGACCTCCTCGTGGGCGTCAACGCCCACCGCCAACCGCACCGTAAGGACAGGATCAACCATGGCTGACAAATCCCCCCACAAGTCGAACGGCAAGAAGGCCGGCAAGTCGTTGAAGGAGAAGCGGGCAGCCAAGAAGCTGAAGCAGGGCAAGGGCCCGAGCCCGTTCGACACGATCGACCTCCGCCGCCGCTGACTCGAGCGGGCCGGCCCCGCCGTCAGCGGAGGACGTGGTCGTAGACGGCGACGTACTCGTCGACCATGCGCTGCCGGCCGAAGCGGGCGACAGCGTGCTCGTGGATCGCCACGCGGTCGAGCGAGCCGGCGGCAGCGACCGATCGCACCGCTGCGTCGACGTCGGCCACCACGAAACCGGTGCGCCCGTGGTCGACCAGCTCGGGCATCGAGCCCCGGTCGAAGGCGACCACCGGCGTCCCGCAGGCCATCGCCTCGACCACGCTGAAGCCGAACGGCTCCTCGAAGTCGATCAGGTGGAGCAGCGCGTCGGCACCGCCCAGCAGTTCGGCCCGGCGCTCCGTGCCGATCGGCCCCAGGAACCGGACGCGGTCGCCGTCGACGTGCGGGGCCACCGCGGCGTCGAAGTAGCCCTGGTCCTGGACGATCCCGGCGATCAGCAGCGGCACCCCGGCGCGCGCCGCCACCTCGATCGCCTCGGCCGTGCCCTTCTCCGGGTGGATGCGGCCGAAGAACAGCAGGTAGCCGCCAGGGCCGGGATGGAGGCCGAACGCCGTGGTGTCGATGCCGTGGTGGATCGTCGCCGCGTAGTCGAGCGCCGGGTGCCGGTCGGCGTCGCTGATGGCGACGTACGCCCCGCGACCGTTGTAGCGCTCGTACACGGGGACGATCCGGGGCGACGAGAAGCCGTGGATCGTGGTCACGACCGGCGTGTCGACCAGCCCGCTGTAGGTCAGCGGCAGGAAGTCGAAGCTGTTGTGGACGATGTCGAACTCGTCCGCCCGCTCGAACACCGCCGCGATGTGCAGGCACTCCGCCACCTTCGGGTCGACGTCGGGGTCCTCGGACCAGCCGTGGGCCACGACCGACGACAGCGCCGCCGCGGTCCGGGAGTCGCCGCTGGCGAAGAGGGTGACGTCGTGGCCGGCCGCCACCAGTCCCTCGGTGAGCAGCGACGCGAACAGCTCCCACGGGCCGTAGTGCCGTGGCGGCACCCGCCACGCGAGGGGCGCGAGAACGGCGACGCGCAGGCACCCGTTCGACCGCTCGGGTCGGCGGGCGAAGGATGCGTTCATTGTCGGCTCCTCGGAGATGGGGACCGGTAGTCTGCAGCAGACCTTCTTGGAAGAGTCGCCTCGCCACGCAGGTACGACGCCTCGACTGAGCCCACTCTGAGGAGCTCGTGCGTGCGCGTTGACCATTTGTCGTTCCCGCCGTCTGTCCCGCGCCCGGGGGCAGGCCGCTCGTACGGCGTCCTGAGCACCTTCCCGCCCACCGCGTGCGGGCTGGCGACGTTCACGGCCGCGCTGACGGACAGCCTGCTCGACAGCGGGGCCAACGTCGGCATCGTGCGCGTGGCCGACGGCATCGGGTCGCCGGACCCCCGCGTGATGGCCGAGCTCGAGAACGGCCTCCCCGCCTCGGTGGAGGAGGCGACCGGTTGCCTCGACCGCTGCGACGTGGCGATCGTGCAGCACGAGTACGGCATCTATGGCGGGCCCGACGGCGACGAGGTGGTCGGCATCCTGCGTGGGCTGACGATCCCGTCGATCGTGGTGCTGCACACCGTGCTCCTGGAGCCGACCCCCCACCAGCGCATGGTGCTGGAGGCGGTGGTCGACGCGGCGAGCTCGGTCGTCGTCATGACCGAGGCCGCCCGGCAACGGTTGTACGACCGCTTCGACGTCGACGCCGCCAAGGTCACGACGATCCCCCACGGCGCCGTGGTGCCGGCACCCCGCCGGAACCCCGCGCCGCCGACCCGCCCGATGCTCCTCACCTGGGGGCTGATCGGCCGGGGCAAGGGCATCGAGTGGGCGATCGACGCCATGGGCGACCTGCAGGACCTGCAGCCGCGGCCCCGCTACGTCGTCGCCGGGCGCACCCACCCGAAGGTGCTGGCGTTCGAGGGCGACGTCTACCGGGACATGCTCGTCGAGCGGACCTGGGCCCGACGGTTGGCGGCCTCGGTGAAGTTCGACGCCAGCTACCGCGACGTGCGCTCCCTCACGCAGCTGATCCAGGACGCCTCGGTCGTCGTGCTGCCCTACGACTCCCGCGACCAGGTCACCTCCGGGGTGCTGGTCGACGCCGTCGCCGCCGGCCGGCCGATCGTGGCGACCGCCTTCCCCCACGCCGTCGAGCTGCTGTCGAGCGGGGCGGGCATCGTCGTCCCCCACGGCGATGCCGGCGCCCTGGCCGTGGCGCTCCGACGTGTGCTGACCGACCCCGACCTGGCCCTGGCCATGGCCGCCGAAGCCGCCCGGCTCGCTCCCGGACTCGGCTGGCCCGCGGTCGCCGGGCAGTACGCCGATCTCGCCGACCACATCCTCGACGAGCACGAGGCGGTGCCCGCATGATGGTCACGACCGGGCCGCCGCACCCGCACCCGCCGTCGCCGTCGTTCCGGCACCTGGGCCGCATGAGCGACGAGCGCGGCACGTTCGAGCACGCCGACCACGCCGACCCGCGCCGGGTGCACGGCTACTGCACCGACGACATGGCCCGCGTGCTGGTCGTGACGAGCCGCGAGCCCGAACCCGACCCGCTGGTCGTGGGCCTGGCCCGGACGGCGCTGCGGTTCCTCGCCGAGGCCCAGGACGGTGTCGGCGCCAGCCGCAACCGGATGGACGTGCGGGGACGCTGGCTGGACGGCCACGGCACCGACGACTGCTGGGGACGCAGCCTGTGGGCCTTCGGCACCGCCGCGGCCCGCAACCCCGACCACGAGGTGCGCAAGGCCGCACTCGCCCACTTCGAGCGGGGCACCGAGCAGCGCTCGCCGTGGCCGCGGGCGATGGCCTTCGCCGCGCTGGGCGCCGCCGAGGTCGCCGCGGCGCGTCCCGGCCACATCCGGGCCCGGGGGCTGCTCGCCGCCGCGGCCGACGTGATCGGCGCGTGCGGGTCCGACCCGTCGTGGCCGTGGCCGGAGCCACGCCTCACCTACGCCAACGCCGTCCTGCCCGACGCCATGATCGCCATCGGCGCCGCCCTGGGCCGCGAGCGCGTGCGGGACGACGGGCTCACCCTGCTCACGTGGCTCCTCGACCACGAGACCGCCGACGGGCACCTCTCGGTCACGCCGGTGGGCGGCCTGGGTTCCGGCGACCCCCGCCCCGCCTTCGACCAGCAGCCGATCGAGGTCGCGGCGCTGGCCGACGCCTGCGTCCGGGCCTCGCGGCTCACCCGCAGCGACATGTGGCCCACGGACGACCCGCTGGAGCTGATCGACCCGCGCACGTTCCTGGCCGGGGTCGACCGGGCCGTGGCGTGGTTCCTCGGCGACAACGACGGGCACGCCGTCATGTGGGACGCCGAGACCGGCGGCGGCTACGACGGGCTGCGGGCCGACGGCCCCAACCTGAACCAGGGCACCGAGTCGACGCTGGCGCTGATCTCGACGCTCCAGCACGCACGCGACCTCGCACCGGTCGCGCCGTGACCACGGCGGGGGCCCCGGCCGTGGCCGTGGTCCGCGCCGCGCCCCGACTCCGGCCCGATCCCTCCCGGGTGATCGCACGGCTGTTCGTCCCGGGTGCGGAGCTCGTCGCCGGTCGCCCGTTGCGGGCCGCGGGGGTGGCCGGACGCATCCTCGCCCTCGACGACGACCAGGTGGAACGGACCATGGCCGACGTCATGGCCCGCTTCGGCCACCGCCATCCGGACCTGCCCGCCACGTTCGCCCGGCACGCCGAGCGGATCGCCGAGCTCGTCGACGCCCCGGTCGGGCGGTCCGACGCCCGGTCGCAGCTGCTCGGCGCCACGTTCACGCAGGAGGCCGCGATCGAGGCGGCGGCGCTGTGCAACCCGTCGCTCGTCGCCCACCCCGACCAGGCCGGCGCCGAGGCGGGCGGCCTCCGGTTCGTCATGAGCGTCCGCGGCATCGGCGAGGGCCACCGGTCGTCGGTCGGCTTCCGGACCGGTCACGTCACCGCCGACGGCCTCGTGAGCCTCGACGAGCCGGGACCGTTCTCCGTCGTCGGCACGGTCGACCCGGTCGACCCGGTCGCCGCGGACGGCCCGGACGGCCCGGACACGACCGAGCGCGGCTACACCACGGCGTTCCCGGCCACGACCGACCTGTCCGAGCGGGTGCTGTGGCCCGCGACCGCCACCGAGTCGCACGGCATCGAGGACGCCCGCTTCGTCCGCTTCACCGACGACGACGGCAGCGTCACCTACCTCGCCACCTACACCGCCTACGACGGCGTCGGGATCACCCAGCACCTGATGGAGAGCCCCGACCTCACCTCGTTCACATCGTCGCCGCTGGTGGGGCCGGCGGCCGCCAACAAGGGGCTCGCCCTGTTCCCCCGGCGCGTCGACGGGCGCTTCGCGGCGCTGTCCCGCTACGACGAGGAGACGAACGCCGTCGCCTTCTCGGACGATCCCCGCCGCTGGGACGAGGCGGTGTCGTACCAGCTGCCCCGGCAGCCCTGGGAGACGATCCAGCTCGGCAACTGCGGGGCGCCGATCGAGACCGACGAGGGCTGGCTCGTGCTCACCCACGGGGTCGGCCCCGTGCGCACCTACTGCATCGGCGCCGTCCTCCTCGACCTCGACGACCCGACCCGGATGGTCGGCCGCCTCGCGGCGCCGCTGCTCTCCCCCGCCGCCGACGAGCAGGACGGCTACGTGCCCAACGTCGTCTACTCCTGCGGCGCCCTTCTCCACGCCGGCACGCTCGTGATCCCCTACGGCATCGCCGACGCGTCGATCGGCATCGCGACGGTCCGGCTCACCGACCTCCTGGCCGCGCTGCGCCACGACGGCGCCTAGTCCTTCCGGAAGAAGTCGATCAGGAGTTCCAAGGGGTTGGCGAGTCGTTTGTGGTCGTTCGGTTGTCCTCGAGTCGTCTGTAGTCGGTCTCCGACGACGAACGACTCCACTGTGGATCGGTGACCACAGACGACTCGGGACGCGACGGTCACCCCGGGCGGGCTTCCCGCCACTGGCGGACCACGTGCTCCTCGTCGAGCTTCACCACCGTCGACGGGGGACCGGCGGTGGCGCGGGAGTTGACCTCGACGATGCGCTCGTTGATGTCGGCCACGATGGCGCGGACATCGCTCTCCTCTGTGGCGGCGGCGATGCGCTCCCGGGCGTCCTCCACCTCCTTGCGCAGCGCCAGGGTGGGCGGCAGGAACTGGGCGTCCTCCCGCCGCAGCTTGTCCCGCACCCACCACAGCTCGTCACGCGGCTGATCCAGGTCCCGGATGGGCTTGCCGTAGCCGGGGAGGCCGTCGAACTCGCCGCGCTCCATGCCTTCGCGGATCTGGCGGTCGATCCATGTCTCCCAGCTCACGCCGGGAGGCTTGCGCTCGGTCATCTCGCCTCCTCGTGAACAGCTTCACAAAGAGGCTACCCGGGCCGTCGATCAGGGCTCGATGGGTGTGGCTCGACAGCTGCCTCACCGGCGTCTACCTGACGACCCGAGCCGTGCTCCCCACGATGCTGGCGGCAAGCGGCGGCCGCATCGTGAACGTGTCCTCGATCGCGGGGAAGGCCGCAGAGGCGAACCGGACCGCCTACTGCGCAGCGAAGTGGGGCGTGCAGGGGTTCTCCCTCGCTCTGCGGCACGAACTGGAGGGCACAGGCGTGCGGGTCCACGTGCTCAACCCGGCCGGCGTGGCGACAGGCTGGTGGGCGACCACCGGCGATCCGCAACCGGAGCCCGTGCTCGGGCTGTCGCCATCGCTGCCGTGTCGAGCGACCGTTTCGGTTCGTCGGCGCCGCTGCGTGTGCTGGCCGGGGCCGGTGCGCTCGGGGGGTGCGACCGATACCGTGACCTCACTCTTGGAAGTCGACTCGGGCCCTCGGCGCGAGGGCCCGACCTGGGCGTCACTCTCTTCTGAGCCGAACGAGGGGATGGCGTCCATGACCAGCTCGACGGAGCGTCGGGAGGGCGACGACGATCTCGCCCGACAGCGCCGCAAACGGGAGGCCCGGTTGCTCGACGAGCACATCGCGGACTTCCCGGAGCTGACGCTGGCCGACGTCGTGGCCGAGGTGCTGGCCGCCCGTGACACCGCCCCGGGGACGCTCGACGTCCGGGGCTACCTGGCCACCGAGGGCCACGGCTGGCGGACCATCGAAGCCGTGGTCGGCTACCTCGACCGCTACCCCTTGCCCGCCACCCCGATCACCCGGGGCCCGCTGCCCTGACCCCGCCGGGTAGTTCGCGCCGTCACCCGGGTCAGCGGGGGCGGTCGACCTGCGCGACGAGCTTCTTGGGCGCCACCACGCAGTAGCTCTCGGTGAGGAGCTGGGCGACGTCGCCCCAGTCGGAGCCGGCGTCGAGCGCCATCCCGACCGCGTCGGTGCCCCAGGCGGGGCGGAAGAACGGGTGGCCCGTGCGACGGAGGGCGTCGAGCTCGTCGCCGGAGGCCCGGAAGACCAGCGCCGTGACCGGGGCGTCGGGGAAGTCGACGGTGACGACGTGGGCGAACATCCGGTTGCGGATCCGCCACTGCGTGCCCGCCCAGGCCTGGCGCTCGGTGGTCTCCGGCAGCGACTCGCAGACAGCCTGCACCCGAGCGAGGAGATCGGCCGGGACGTCGGCGTACTCGTCGGCGCCCATCGCCAGCGACGAGGCGCGGGCGAGGCGATCGAGATCGGGGCCCATCACCTCATTCTGGTGGTCGACGCCAGGTGCCGGAGGCGAAGCGGTCGAGGCCGGAGGACATCTGGCCGGTACGCAGGGTGTGGAGGCCGTGCTGGAGCTCGGTCTGCAGGGCGGCGTCGAGGTCCTGCGACCACTGCTCGTAGGACGACATGCGGTCGCCGCGGAGGGCGGCCTGCGGGAGCACGGCGAGCTCGTGGGCCAGCGCCACCGCCTCGTCCCGGGCCCGGTCCTTGGGGACCAGCCGGTTCGCCAGGCCCATGCGCTGGGCCTCGTCGCCCGAGACGCCGCGCCCGGTGAGGATCAGGTCGAGCGCGTGGCTGTGGCCGAGCAGGCGGGTGAGCCGGATGGTGCCGCCGTCGACCAGCGGGACGTCCCAGCGCCGGCAGTAGACCCCGAACACCGCGTCCTCGGCGGCCACCCGCAGGTCGCACCAGGCGGCGAGCTCCAGCCCGCCGGCCACGGCGTGGCCCTCGACCGCGGCGATCACGGGCTTGCCCAGGAGCATGCGGGTGGGGCCGAGCGGGCCGTCGCCCTCGGGCGCCACCCGGTTGATGCGCTCACGGTCGTCCCGCATGGCCTTCAGGTCGGCGCCGGCGCAGAAGGTGCCCCCGGCGCCGGTGAGGACGGCCACGTGGGCTCGGGCGTCGGCGTCGAAGGCCCGGAAGGCGTCGGCCAGGGCATCGGCCGTGGGGCGGTCGACGGCGTTGGCGACCTCGGGCCGGTCGATGGTGACGATCGTGACCGGCCCGTCGGCTTCGATGTGGACGGTCATGCCGACACCTCCGTGACGGCCCGGTCGAGGTGGCGGTGGAAGTGGGCGATGGCCGACTCGTAGAGGCCGAACTCGAGGTACTCGTTGGCCCCGGTGGCGAGGCCTCGCTGGACGGACCGGGCGGCGGCGAAGTCCTCGTCACCGCCGTCGAGGAGCAGCGGGCGCTCCCCCGGCGGCGGCTCGGCGTCGGTCGAGGTGGGTGGCGTGGGTGGCGTGGGCAGCGCCGCGGGAGGCGTGAAGGAGTAGGTGACGATCCGGGTCTCGGCGGGGGTCATGGGCTCCAGGACGAACAGCAGCCGCAGGCCCGGGAAGGTGGCGACGACGGCGTTCGGGAACAGGTGGTGGACGAGGGTGACCTTGCCGTCGACGCGGCGCTCGGCGGGTGGCCGGTCGGCCAGGCGGGCGACGGCCCGGTAGGGGAAGGTGACCCGGCTGTGCGGGCCGAAGTGCTCGACCACGTTCGTGTTGTCGTACTGCACCGGGAAGAACGTGTCGCGGTGCAGGAAGCGGATGTGCAGGCCCTCGAGGAACGTCTCGGTGACGATCTTCCAGTTGGCGGGCTCGGTCTGCTCGTTCACCCCCGCCAGGGTGTGCCCGGTGAGCAGGCCGGCGATCTCGTCGATCTCGGGCGGCTCGGCCTCGGTGCCGTCCTGGCTGGCGAAGACCAGGCCGTGGCGCTCGACGGTCGCCACCTCGACCAGCCCGCGGGTGGCCCGGTCGACGTCGGGGAAGCCCGCGGCGTGGGGGACGTGGCGCAGGCCGCCGTCGAGCCCGTAGGTCCAGCCGTGGTAGGGGCAGGTCAGAGCCTTGGCGCACCCGGTGCCGCGGGCGACCTCCATGCCCCGGTGCCGGCAGGCGTTGCGGAAGGCCCGCACCCGGCCGTCCCGGTCGCGCACCGCCAGCAGGGAGACGCCCAACGCTTCCCGGGCGAGGTAGGCCCCGGGCTCCGCGAGGGACGCCGTGGGGCAGAGGACCGCTGGTGCGTGTCGCAAGGCTCGCAGCTCGGCGTCGAACCGGTGGCGGTCCCGGTAGTTCGCCACGGGCTCGCGCCAGGATGCGGTGCCCGTGTCGGTCGACCCGGCGGTGATGTGGTCGAGCACCGCCTGTGCCAGCGTCTGGTCGTCCTTCAGCATGGAGATATCCTCACATCTTGCAGAACACGTGTCGAGTATTCTGTGACAGATGGTCGACGAGGTCCCCCTCACCGCCCGGTCGGTGATCGCCACCACGCTGCTGGGCGCCGCCCGGCCGTCGCGGCTCCCCGTCGGGCAGCTGGTGCATGCCGGGTCGCTGTTCGGGATCGGCGAGAGCGCCATCCGCACGGCACTGTCGCGCATGGTGGCGGCGAGTGAGCTGGCCGTGGACGGCGGCACCTACCGCCTGGCCGGGCGGCTGCGGGACCGGGAGCAGCGGGTGGACGAGAGCTACGCCGCGCCCCGGCGCCCCTGGGACGGCACCTGGGAGCTGGCGGTCGTGCGGGCCGAGCGCCGCCCGCCGGCCGATCGCCAGGAGCTCCGCTGGGCCACGAGCGCCCTGCGCCTGGCGTCGCTCCGGGAGGGCGTGTGGGCCCGGCCCGACAACCTCGACCACGCCCGCCTGCCCCACCAGCAGGCCACCGTCGACCGCCAGTGCGTCCGCTTCTTCGGCGCCACCACCCCGACCCACCTGGCCGCCGACTCCTTCGGCCTCGCCGCCTGGTCCACCACCGCTGCCCGCTTGCGGGAGGCCATGGAGGGCGGCTTCGACGACCTGGTGTCGGGCTTCCGCCTCTCCATCGCCGTGGTCCGCCACCTGCAGGCCGACCCCCTCCTCCCCGACGAGCTCCTCCCCCACGACTGGCCCGGCCCCGCCCTCCGCCACGCCTACGAGCACCACGACCAGCAGTTCAAGCGAGCCCTGACCCGGTCCCTGCGCACGCCCGCATACTGACGGGGTGTCGATGGCGTCCGAACCGGGGTGGGTGCTGCACGTCGACCTCGACCAGTTCCTGGCGGCGGTCGAGGTGGCGCGGCGGCCGGAGCTGCAGGGGAAACCGGTGGTCGTGGGCGGCGCCGGCGACCCGACGCAGCGGGCGGTGGTGGCGACGGCGTCGTACGAGGCCCGGGCCTACGGCGTCCACTCGGGCATGCCGCTGCGGACCGCCGCCCGCCTCTGCCCCGACGCCGTGTTCCTGCCCTCGGACCCGCCCGCCTACGACGAGGTGTCGGCCCAGGTCATGGAGGCCCTGCGGACCCTGCCCGACCTCGTCGTGGAGGTGCTCGGCTGGGACGAGGCGTTCCTCGGCGCCCGCACCCGCGACCCCGAGACGCTCGCGGCCGTCGTCCGGCACACCGTGCGGGAGGAGACCGGGCTGTCGTGCGCGGTGGGCATCGGCGACACCCGCCTGCGGGCCAAGATCGCCACCGGGTTCGCCAAGCCGGCCGGCATCTTCCGGCTGACCCGGCACAACTGGGTCGAGGTGATGGCCGACCGGCCCACCGAGGCGCTGTGGGGCATCGGTGGCAAGACCGCCCGGAAGCTGGAGGCGATGGGGATCCGCACCGTCGC
Source organism: Acidimicrobiales bacterium (assembly GCA_035316325.1). NCBI lineage: Bacteria > Bacillati > Actinomycetota > Acidimicrobiia > Acidimicrobiales > Acidimicrobiales bacterium. The sequence goes on along the minus strand of DATHJB010000175.1, from coordinate 16,142 downwards.
CGAGCTGGCCCGGGCCGACCCGGCCGCCCTCGCCCGGCGCTTCGGCCCCACCATGGGCCCGTACTACCGGGTGCTCGCCTACGGCGGTGGCGATGCCAAGGTGAGCGACGAGCCGTACCTCCCCCGCTCCCGCAGCCGGGAGGTCACCTTCCAGCGCAACGTCGTCGACCGGGCCGAGCTGGACGACCACCTGGTGGAGCTGGCCCGGCGGGTGGCGAAGGACGTCGATGACGAGGGTCGCCTGGTCGTCCGGGTGGCGGTGAAGGTGCGCTTCGCCCCGTTCTTCACCCAGTCCCGCAGCGTGCCCCTCCCGACCCCCACGAGCGACTCCGACACCCTCGAGCGAGCCGCCGCCGAGGCCCTCGCCCGCTTCGACCTCACCCGCCCGATACGCCTGCTGGGAGTCCGCGCCGACTTCGAGCCGCCAGACTGACCGTCCCGTCACCCGCCGACGTGACCATGGCGCCGCCGGCGCACGAGTGAGCTACATGTCGGCGATGAGCTTGGCGGTCGCGTAGGCGGCGCCGTCCTGGTCGTGGGGGTGTTCGGTCTGCTCGGGGATGAGGCGGGCCACCTCGCGGTTGGCGCCGTTCATGGCGATGCCCCGACCGGCCCACTGCAGCATCGTGAGGTCGTTGAGGTGATCACCGAAGGCGACGACCTCGCTGGCGTCGATCCCGCGGCGGGCGCAGAACTCCCGGAGCATGAGACCCTTGTGGATCTTCGGCGCCGTGACCTCGATGAACATCGCCGACGACGACGACAGCCGCGCCGGCACGTGCTTCTTCAGCCGCTCGACGACCTGCTGGCACGACAGCTCCGGGTGGGTCAGCAGTCCCCGCACGATGTACCCGTAGGCGGCCAGACGCTCCTCCACCGGCAACCCCGGATCACCCTGCAGCTCCAGGTCCGGCGACGCCAGCAGCTCGTCGAGCTCCTTCCCGGGCTGGGTGCCGAGCACCCGGAACTCGTCGTCAGGGACGATCCCGCGCTGGGTCTCCCACGCCCAGCAGGCGCTCGGCAGCAGTTCGCGCACCCGGGCGTAGAGACCGGAGACCCGCTCGGGGGTGATCGACCGGCGGTTGACGATGGTGCCGGTCGAGCGGCGGTACAACGACGCCCCGTTCGAGCAGATCACGTAGTCGATGGCGTCGGTTCCGTCGAGGACCAGCTCAGCGGCCCAGCGACTGCGCCCCGACGCCGCCATCAGGGTGAGGCCCTCGATCCGGCTCGCGTCGTTCAGCACGGAGATCGTGTACTCAGAAAGTCGGTTGTCCCCGCCGAGGAGCGTGCCGTCGAGGTCGAAGACTATGAGCCGGACAGGCAAGAAGAACTCCGTTGTTCATCCGCGGCGGGTAAAAGACACATTCAACACCATCCCGGCCACCCGCGCTGGAGCCTGCTGCCGGTCTGACAGCGGACATTACGACCAGCGCCGATGCGGCATAGGGACCCTCCGCTGGCCAACCCGCCAACTCGGCCTCTCAGCGCGACGCCGACGTTCCGTCGGGCCACAGGTCGCCGAGCGCCCGGCGCAGGTCGACGTGCCCGCGGTCGCCGAGGTCGGACACGCGCTGCGTGGCGATGCGCAGCCCTAGCCGGCAGCCGTCGACCACGCTGCGGTCCTCGCTGAGGGCAGCGAGCACGCCGGCGGCGACCGCATCTCCGGCGCCCGTCGGATCGACCGCGGCGTCGTTGTCGACACGGGGTACCCGGGCCAGCTCCTGGCCGTCGGCGCCGTGGACCACGATCTGGTGAGCAGGCTTCACCACCACCTGCGTCCCCGCCGGGCACAGGTCCGACAGCGACGCCGCCCGGCCACCGCCCGGGTACGGCGAGCCGCTGAGGGCCCTGTACTCCACCGGGTTCACGTACAGCACGTCGGCCAGGGCGTAGATGCGGCGGAGGTCCGGGAGGCGCCCGAGACCGGCCACCCACGTGCTGCCCGGGTCGAACGACAGCACCAGGTCGGGGTTGTCGCTCTTGGCCGCTTCGACGAACCCGGCGACCGCCCTGACCACGTCGTTCGACCCGGGGATCAGCGGGTCCTCCAGCAGGGAGGTCAGGTGCAGCACCCGGGCGAGGGCCACCGCCTTCCGGGGCCGGTCGTCCTCCCGCAGGTAGTCGGCGATCTCGACGTTGGCCTCCGGTGACGTGTAGAGCCGTCGCCGGTGCTCCTCCAGGAGCGAGAGGCACAGCCCGGGACGGTCGTCCGACCGGCGCGTGAGGTCGGCGATCCCGAGACCCCCGAGCCGGTCGCCGTGCGCCTCCACCAGGCCGTAGTCGGCGTCGGCGCTGATGCCCACCATCCCCAGGCGGAGCCCCGTCCGCAGCTGGGCCAGCATCACGATCGCGTTGAAGGCCGATCCGCCCAGGAACATCGCCGGAACCACGCTCTCGATCGTGCAGCGGTCCAGCACCTCCTGCATCGTGGCCACGGTCTCGTCGTCGTCGACGGGGCCGGCCACGGAGTCGCGCCGGGGCGCGATGAGATCGACGTTGAGGGCCCCCAGCCCGATCACATCCAAGTCCTGCATGTCCGCGCCCACAGCTCGCCGTTGTCCGAGAGCCCTAGGGGGCCCGCGCCGGTCGGCACGCCGGAGCCGGCACGCTCAGTCCCTCGGCACCCACGCGGGCAGGTCCATGCCGGGGAAGTACTTGTCCCAGGAGTTCGCCACCGTCGAACGCCGCGGCAGCCCGACCCGGGCGCCGATCTCCGAGTTGGCCTCGTTGGCGCACACGAAGGCGAGATCGGCGCACTCGTCGAGCGGAGCCCCGCTGAGCAGGCCCAGGTGGATGCCCGCTGCGATCGCTTCGCTCTGACCGGTGATCTCGGCCACCAGAGGCTCTGCGGAGGCCCGGGCGTGCGCCGACACGAGGTCCTCCACCGAGCTACGGCCCACTGCGATCGTGATCATCTCGTAGCCCTCGGACGCTCCCTCACCGGCCCGTTGCCGGTGACCTTCTCTCTTCACCACTACCACCAATGGCCGGCTTACCCGCATTGCCCGCCAGCGGAACAGCGACTCGAGCGTGGCCCGGAAGACGTACGGACCTGTGCCCGTGTCGGCCGACGAGTTGTCGACGAGCTGGCGCAGCCGGGGCTCGTACACGTTGAGCACGTCGCAGCGGAGGATGAAGGCAGCGAGCCGGTCGAGGCCGAGGTGCGCGTAGAACTGCCCGGGCTCGAACGCCACGACGGTCTCCTCGGGGAGCTGTCCCACCAGGTCCTCCTGGAGCTGGCGCTCGGCATCACCCGTGAACGAGGAGAGGTTCAACAGGCGGCTCTGCCCGGCCATCTCGCCGAGACGGCCACGGGCGTCGTTGTCGTCGCGCAGCGTCTGGGCGAGCCGCTCGTTGACGCCCGGGACGACCATGTCCTGTCGCCGGCCGTAGGGATCGCTGAAGATCAGCGTGTGCCCGGTGTAGTGGTCGACCGAGCTGGGGACGACGAGGAGGTTCGAGCAGTCGACGTCCTCCTGGTCGAGGCTCTGGCGCAGGAGGGCTCCGTAGCGGTCGTCGGCGATCATCCCGGTGACGGCGACGCGGTGGCCGAGCCGCCCCAGGGCGAACGCCGTGTTGGCGCCGGCGCCTCCTGCTGCCTCGACCGGCACGCGGCTCACCCGACTCTCGTGGTCGACGGCGACGATGTCGACGGCGTAGATGCGGTCGAGGTTGTGGGCGCTGATGGCCAGCTCGGCGAACTCGAGCCGGGTCGACGCGGCGACGCGGTCCCACAGCTCGGCGAGCGCCGCGCCCTGCGCCGCGGGACCGGGCAGCAACACGACACCGTGTGCAGGCGTGTCGCGGTCGGCCGGTCGGGGCAGTTGGCGGACCGCCAGCTCCAGATCCTGGAGGATCTCGTCGGTGCCGTAGCGGTCGACGTACTCGTCGAGGATGTCACCAGCCCAGTCGCGCTCCCCCGCCCGCACCAGCAGGCGCACCAGCACCTCGCCGAAGCGCCGGTTGCGACGCCGGTGCCGCTCGAACAGGGCGAACAGCCGCGGCTGGTGGCCCACGGCAACCGCCGGATCCTCCTGCCAGAGCTGGTGCAGCCCGTAGCCCTCGTCGATCAACGCCTCGACGTCGGCTTCGGGCACCCGGTCCGGACGGACGCAACGGTCGATGAAGCCCTTGGCCCGGTAGTCGAAGTCCACGACGTCGACGTCGGACGGGGCCACGTCGAGGAGGTACTGGCGCGACGGGATGGGCAGGCCCGCCAGCCGCAGCCGCGAGATCGGCGTCTGGATCTGGGCCGTGGTGACGTCGGACGGGTCGTAGTCGAACAGCGAGGTCTTGAGCGTCTCCAGCGCCAGGGGGCGCCGGGGGTTCAGCGCCAGGACGACCAGCGGCCCGACCATCGCCGGCGCGGTGGGCGTATCGATCGTGTGCCCGGGGAAGTCGAGCTCGAGACTCCCCCGGAGGAACCGGACGCAGTACCGGCCGACCGAGCCGTCGGTGTGGCGGTCGAGGGCATGGCTTGTCGACATCGCTCCGCTCGCCTCCGCCATCGAGTTGGCTACCAAGTCGCGAAGTCTTGGCACCGCCCTGGCAACGACTCCCAAGATTACCCGGCGTCACCGCCTAGCTCCCCGGCGCGTTGGGGACGTCGCGGCCGGGGAGCGGGCTGGGCTGGGGGTTCGAGCGGCGGTGGGGATGGCGGGTGGGCTGGTTGTGCGGGTCCTCCGGGTCAGGCGGTCTCGAAGACGACGTCGTCGGGGTCGTCGTCGGGGAGGTCGCCGCCGCCGCCTCGGGCGACGATGGCCGTGGCGACGGCGACGAACACGAGGGAGCCGACCAGGCTCAGCGCCGGGCTGACGGCGCAGGCGTTGCTCGAGAGGGCGTGCACGCCCTGCGTCACGATCAGCCCGGCGCCGAGCAGGGGGAAGCCACGCCGGGACCGGACGCCGACGAGCGTGGCGACCAGGAGGGCGCCGGCCAGGATCATCGCGACGGTGAGGTCGTCCTCGGCGCCGACGACATCCCGGGCGGCGGGGCTCACGAGCAGGAGGCCCAGCTCGAGGACGGCGGCGGCCACCAGCAGGTGTCGGGCCATCTCCCGGGCGTTGACGGAGCCGAGCAGCCGCACGAAGGCCGACGCCGACATCACGCCGCCGTACACCAGCACCACGCCGGTGCCGGCGCCGCCGAGCACGTCGCCGCAGCCGGTGGCCTCGGTGGCGGCGAAGACGCTCGCCACGAGGCCGGCGGCTCCGGCCCCCAGCTCGACGAGCCCGGGAACCAGGCGGTGGATGCCGGCGAGCAGGATCGCGACCAGGGTCAGAGCGGCGACTCGTGCGTCAGGGCTCACGTGCAGGACACCCCGGGTGGCGGCGTAGCCGAGGGGCACGAGGGCTGGGCACGACCAACCGCTGCGGCGCGCAGCAGGCTGCGGCCGCCAGGTGGGATGCGTGTAGGTCCTCATGCCTAAGAGGATCTGCTGTGCGCTTGGCAGGCAGATGGCGCCGACCTGGCGATCTCCTGTCCACGAACAAGCGCCCGTGGTCACGCTGGGCGGGCGGGCAACGACGGCCCGGGGTGGGTCACGCCGAGCGGGCGGCCCGGGACGGGACGGGGTGAGGTCAGGCGACGGGGCGGGCGCGGCCGGAGCCGGTGAGGAGGTCGGACCAGGGGTCGCCGGTGACGGGAGGCGGGCTCCAACCGGGGGCCGACCAGTGGGGCCAGCCGCCGGTGTGGTCACGGAGGCGGGCGCAGACGTCGGCCGGAGGCTCGAACGGCACTCCGAGGCCGGCGCAGACGTCGTGGGCGTGGAGGACCGCCTCGAGAGCACCGCGGGCGGCGAAGTCGGGCGGCGTGCCGGTCCCGGTCACCCGCCCGTCCCAGATCACCGCTCGCACCGCGGGGTCGGCCACCGCCACCACGCCCGACAGCACCCGCCCCACCGCGCCCAGCGCCTCCACCAGGTTGGACGGCGTCGCCGCGGCGCCCATCGTCAGCTCGCCCCAGCCCCAGTCGGGGTAGGCGTCCTGTCGCCCGGAGGCCAGGAACAGCGCCACCGCCAGGACCGCATCGACCGTGTGGTCGGCCGTGCGGGTGCAGGACCACTCCAGCGTGCCGGCGGGCACCGACCAGTCGCGGTCGGCGCCCGAGCGCCAGGCGTCGACGGCGACCGCCATCACCTGGTCGAGGTCGTCGCGGGTGAAGGGGCCGCCGTGCGCGTCGGTCATTGGCTCAGCCTGCCCGCGACGGTGGTTAGCGTGACGCGCGAGTCTGGTGGCGAGGAAAGCAGATGAGCATGGGGACCACCATCGGAGTGCTCCACCCGGGTGCGATGGGCGCGGCCATAGCCGCGCAGGCACATCGCAAGGGGGCGCGCGTCCTGTGGTGCCCGATCGGTCGCAGCCAGGCCACCCTGCAGCGGGCCGACCGCGGCGGGCTCGAACAGGTCGCCGACCTGGGCGAGCTGCTCGACCGGGCCGAGGTGGTGTTCGCGATCTGCCCCCCGGGGGCCGCGGTCCAGGTGGCGACGCAGGTGGCCCAGCTGCGCTACCAGGGCCTCTACGTCGAGGCCAACGCCACCAGCCCGCAACGCTGCATCCGCATCGCCCAGCGGCTGATGCACGGCGGCACCGAGGTGCTCGACGCCGCCATCTTCGGCACGCCGCCCGAGTCGGACAGCCCGGCGAAGACGGCCCTGTACCTGGCCGGACGCAATGCCGACATCGAGACCGTGGTGTCGCTGTTCGACGGGACGGCGGTGGAGCCGGTGCGGCTCGACGGCGGGATCGGCAGCGCCAGCGCCCTCAAGATGGCGCACTCCAGCTACCAGAAGACCACCGCGGTGCTGGCCGCCGTGGCGCTGGCGTACGCGGCCCGCTACGGCGTCACCCGGCCGCTGATCGCCGAGGCCCGGCTGAGCCCCCGGTCGCCGCTGGCCGAGCCGGGGCAGCTGCCGGAGGTCGCCGCCCAGGCCTGGCGCTGGACGCCGGAGCTCCACGAGGTGGCCGACGCCCTCGAGGCCGAGGAGCTGCCCCGCGACCTGGCGCTGGCCGCCGCCGCCATCCTGTTCCGCTGGCACGACGACAAGGACGACGCCTCGCTCCCGCTGAAGACCGTCCTGTCCCGCCTCGCCGACCCGACCTGACCCGACCTGACCTGACCCGACCTGAGCGGGGAGTGGGCAGGGCTGCCGGAGGGCTACGGGGACAGCATCGGGCGGGGGTCGAAGAAGGCCCGGACCGACCGGATCAGCCCGTCGTGCACCTCGTACCAGCCGACCGTCGGCATCGCCCCGGCCGCCCCGGCGACCAGGTCGTACTGCACGCACACGTCGTCCCCCTCGGCGATCACCTCGTGGATGTCGACCCGGTCGACCATGGCGGCGAAGCCCTGCACGCCCTCGATGTAGGCGTCGGCTCCTGTGGTGACGCCGAGCGGTCCGGTGAACGTGATGTCGTCGTGCATCAGCGATCGGGCGGTGGCGAAGTCGCCGCTGGTCCAGGCCTCCAGGCAGGCGGTCGCGACCTTCTTGGCATCGGTGTCAGGCATCGCCCTCTGACTACCCCCGCTGTCGCCGGTGCAACAATCCGCGGCTCATCGATCCACCGATGAGTTGTCGCGGGCGCCGACGTTGCACACAGAGACACCCGATGAAAGGAACCTGATCATGGACCTGAAGCTCGAGCTCATCGTGCTGCCCGTGACCGACGTCGACCGCGCCAAGGCCTTCTACGAGACCGCCGGCTTCAAGGTGGACGTCGACCACCAGGCAGGCGAGGACTTCCGTGTGGTGCAGCTGACGCCACCGGGGTCGGAGTGCTCGATCAGCATCGGCAAGGGGCTGACCCCGTCGGCACCCGGGTCGGCGCAGGGTCTGCACCTGGTGGTCACCGACATCGAGAAGGCCCGCCAGGGGCTGGTCGACGAGGGCATCGAGGTGAGCGAGCCGTTCCACTTCGGGCCCGAGGGCCAGACGCCCGGGGTCGACCCCGAGCACCGCGACTACGGCACGTTCGCCGCCTTCAGCGACCCCGACGGCAACGGCTGGCTCCTCCAGGAGGTCCGCAGCCGAGCTCCCGGCCGCTGACATCCGGGGGCCGGTAGCGTGACCCGATGAGCGGACGAGGCGACCGGATCGTCGACACGGTGACCAGCTGGCCGGGCATCAGCACCAAGATCGGCCGCTTCGGTGAGACGGAGTTCTACCTGCGGGGACGGATGCTCGGCCATGTCCACGGCGACCACCAGGCCGACATCCCGTTCCCCCGCCCGCTCCGCGACGAGCTCGTCGCCGCCGGCCGCACCGGCCCCCACCACCTCCATCCCGACTCGGGCTGGACCACCCTCTACCTGACCTCCGACACCGACGCCGACACCTGCATCGCCCTCGTCCGCCTGAACTACGACCGCGTCGCCGCCCACCGGCCACCTAAAATGGTGAGGTGACCTTCGAGCGGATCTCCGTCGATCACCGGATCATGGGTGGGGTGCCCTGCATCCGCGGCACCCGCATCCCGGTGGCCACGGTCGTGGGGATGGTCGCCGAAGGCATGGGGACCGACGAGATCCTCGCCGAGTTCCCCCAGCTCACCCTCGAAGACATCCGAGACGCGCTCCGCTACGCCGCCGCCGTGGTCGACGAGCGCGAGATCCCCCTGCGTCCCGCCGGTTGAAGCTCCTCATCGACGAGTCCCTGTCGGCGAGGGTCGCTCGCCTGCTCGAAGACGCAGGTCACGACGCGATCCACGTCGGCGACCTCAAGCTCCTGGGCGCTGCCGACAGCGACATCATGGCGGTGGCACGGGAGGCGGACCGGTGCGTCGTGTCGGTCGACACCGACTTCGGCGAGCTCCTCGCAATAGGGCGACTTCCGGCACCGAGCGTCATCCTGCTCCGGCGGGCGCCTCATCGACCCGACGAGCAGGCGGCCCTGCTCGTCGCGGCGCTCGACCAGCTCGAGGCCGACATCGCCGCCGGTGCCATCGTCGTCCTCACCCAGGAGCGGGCGCGGGTGCGCCGGCTGCCGATCTGACGGCGACGAACAGGAGCGAGTGGATGGGGCTGTATCCCGGGGTGGCGTACGAGTACGCGCGGGTTGTGCGGGAGGGGGCCCTGGTGTTCACGGCGGGGGCCAGTCCGTTGGACGAGGAAGGCGTGGTCGTCTCGCCTGGAGATCACACCGGGCAGGCGAGGCGGGTGGTGGAGAACCTGCTGGCGGTGCTGGAGGAGCACGGGGCCGGCGTCGGGGACATCGTGCGGACGACCGTGTACGTGGTCGGGGGACGGGACGACCTCGTCGCCGTGTGGGACGTCGTGGCGGCGGGGCTCGCACCGGCGCGGCCGCCGTCGACGCTGCTGGGCGTGAGCGTCCTCGGGTATCCGGACCAGCTCGTGGAGGTCGACGCCGTCGCGGCGTTGCCGTGATCCCCGCAGAACGATGAGTTTCGGGGCTCGGGCCGGTCTTCCTCGGCAATGGCAGCGATCCGTGTGCACCGGCCTCACGACGCGCCCGGGACGGTGGTGGTCGCCGTCATCGGGCGGGCCACGGCGGACGACGTCAGCGGCTGCTGCTCCGAGCTGCGCCTCCTGCTGGAAGGCGGCGACTCCTGCCTGGTCGTGTGCGACGTCAGCGCCCTCGCCGCCGCCGACGCCATGACCGTCGACGTGATCGCCCGCGTCGCACTCACCGCCCGCCGCCTCGGTCGGCCCGTGCAGCTGCGCCACGCCTCCCACGACCTGCGCCGCCTGCTCACCTTCATGGGCCTGGCCCACGTCGTCGGCCTGGACGGCCACGGCCGCGACCAAGACGGCCACGGCCGCGACCCGGAGGAGTGATCAGTCGAGATGCAACGGCAGATCGAAGAGCGGGAACATGCGGGCGGTGTCGAGGAAGGAGTTGATGGCGGCGATGCGCCCGTCGACCACGTCGAGCACCTGCAGCGCCCAGGCGTCGTGGCCCGATCCCGACTCGGCCGGCCGGTACTGGCCGAACGCCGGGCAGCCGTTGGCCGCCGTCGACACCAGCCGGGAACCCCGGCACTCGCTGCCCGGGCCCAGCATCCACCCGGCGATCTCGTCGGACCCCTGCAGCCACAGGGCGAAGGGCGGCATCGACTGCACCGCGTCGTCGTGGAGCAGCGTCACCAGCGACTCGATGTCGTAGCGCTCGAAGGCCTCGACGTAGCGGGCCAGCAGCTCCTCGTGGGCGTCGTCCATCGCCTCCGACGCCAGCTCCGGCTCCGACGCCGACCCCAGGTCGCGGGACGCCAGCGTCGCCCGGGCCCGCTGCAGGGCGCTGTTGACCGAGGGCACCGACGTGCCCAGCAGGTCGGCCACCTCGTCGGCCTTCCAGCGCAGGACCTCGCGCAGGATCAGCACCGCCCGCTGCCGGGGTGGCAGGTGCTGCAGGGCGGCGACGAACGCCAGCCGGATGCTCTCCCGCGACAGGGCCAGGTCGGCCGGGTCGGCGCCCACGGGGGTGACGGCGCCGTCGGGGATCGGCTCGACCCACGACTCCTCGGGCAGCGTCCGCAGGTCGTGGTCGTCGACCGTCGACCTCGGCCCCATGTCGACGGGACGGGCCCGCCGGTTGCGGCCGTTGAGCATGTCGAGGCACACGTTGGTGGCGATCCGGTAGAGCCAGGACCGCAGCGCCGAGCGGCCCTCGAAGCGGTCGTAGCCCTTCCACGCCCGCACGAACGTCTCCTGCACGGCGTCCTCGGCCTCGAACGACGAGCCGAGCATCCGGTAGCAGTAGCCCCGGATCTCGGAGCGGTGCTCGGCCAGCCGGGGCTCCAGGTCCGTGAAGTCCTTGGTAGCTGCCATAGGCGAACAGCCTCCCACACCGTGCAAGCCTTGACAACAAATGTTGTCAGCAGGCATGGTGTAGCCGTGCTCGACGTCGAGGTGATCGAAGACCCAGCGGCTGCGGCCGTCGCGCTCGACCCCGTCCGCGCCCGGCTGCTCGCCGAGCTGACCGAGCCGAGCTCCGCCGCGTCGCTCGCCAGCCGCGTCGGCATCGCCCGCCAGAAGGTCAACTACCACCTCCGCTCGCTCGAGGCCCACGGCCTGGTCCGCCTCACCGAGGAGCGCAAGCGTGGCGGCATCACCGAACGCCTGCTGCAAGCCACCGCCGCCGGCTACATCGTCTCCCCCGCCGCCCTCGGCGACACCGGCGCCGACCCCGCCCGCAACGCCGACCACCTCTCCGCCGGCTACCTCGTGGCCGTCGCCGGTCGCATCGTGCGCGAGGTCGGCAGCCTCGCCCGCCGGGCCACTGCCGCCGGCAAGCGCCTGCCAACCCTGGCCATCGACACCGAGATCCGCTTCCGCAACGCTGCCGACCGGGCCGCCTTCGCCGACGAGCTGACCGCCTCGGTGGTCGACCTCGTCGCCCGCTACCACCACGACGACGGGCGGCCGCACCGCCTGGTCGTCGCCTCTCATCCCCGGCCCGAGGCGACCCCTCCCCGAGCCATCGCCGCCCAACCCCGATCCGAGGAGTCCCCTCCGTCATGACCACCCCCGCCGTCCCCCTCCGGCTCGAGCTCACCTTCGAGCTGCCCGGCACCGCTGAACAGGTGTGGGACGCCATCGCCACGGCCACGGGCATCAGCTCGTGGTTCATCCCCACCGACGTGGAGGAGCACGACGGCGGGTCGATCCTCTTCCACATGGGCGAGGACGACTCGCCCGGGACCATCACCGGCTGGGAGCCGCCGGCCCGCCTCGCCTACGAGGAGCCCGACTGGGCCCTGCTCGCCAGCCACGACCCGTCGACGGTCACGCCGCTCGCCACGGAGTTCCTGGTGGAAGCCCGCTCCGGTGGCACCTGCGTCGTGCGGATGGTGAGCAGCGCCTTCGGCTCGGGGGCCGACTGGGAGCAGGAGTTCTTCGACCAGATGGAGGAGGGCTGGACGCCGTTCCTCGACCACCTGCGCCTCTACCTCACCCTCTTCCCCGGCCAGACGGCCACCACCCTCAGGGCCGAGATCGACGTCAAGGGCGACGCCCTGGCCGTCACCGCCGCCATCCGCGACGCGCTCGGCGTCGAGCGCCCGGCCCAGGAGGTCGAGGTCCGTGGGCTCGCCGGGCGGGTCGAGACGCTGGGCGAGCGCCAGGTGCTGCTGCGCCTCGACGACCGTGTGCCCGGCTACCTGACCCTCGGTGCCTACGACAAGGGCGACGGCGTGTCCATCGCCTTGGTGTCGGGCTACCTGTTCTCCGACGAGGCGCCCGCCTACGTCGCCCGCGAGCAAGACGCCTGGGTCACCTGGCTGCAGGGCCTGGAGGTGGCCCCGACATGAGCTCCACGACATCCACTTCGACCGCCGCCATCGAGACCGAGGGGCTCGTCAAGACGTTCGGCGACACCCGGGCGGTCGACGGGATCGACCTCCAGGTCGCCGCCGGCACCGTCTACGGCGTGCTCGGCCCCAACGGCGCCGGCAAGACCACCATCATCCGCATGCTCGCCACCCTGCTCCGGCCCACCGCCGGCCGGGCCCGGGTGCTGGGCCACGACGTGGTCACCGAGGCCGACGCGGTGCGCGGCCGCGTCAGCCTCACCGGCCAGTTCGCCTCGGTCGACGACGAGCTGACCGGCCGCGAGAACCTGGTGCTGCTCGCCCGGCTGCTCGGCTTCACCAAGGCGCACGCCGCCGAGCGGGCCGACGAGCTGCTCGACGCCTTCGGGCTCACCGACGCCGCCGACCGCGACGTGAAGAACTACTCCGGCGGCATGCGCCGGCGACTCGACATCGCGGCCAGCATCGTCGTCACGCCCGACCTGCTGTTCCTCGACGAGCCGACCACCGGCCTCGACCCCCGCAGCCGCAACCAGGTGTGGGAGATCATCCGGGTCCTGGTGGCCGCCGGCACGACCGTGCTGCTGACCACCCAGTACCTCGACGAGGCCGACCAGCTCGCCGACCGCATCGCCATCGTCGACCACGGCAAGCTCATCGCCGAGGGCACCAGCGGCGAGCTGAAGGCGTCGCTGGGTGCCGGGGCGCTGCACGTGCGCCTGCACGACGCCGAGCAGCGGCCCGCCGCCGAGCGCCTCCTGGCCGGCGTGCTGGCCGTGCCGATCGAGCTGGCGTCCGACCCGGTGGCGCTGCTGGCCCGCGGCGCCGAGACCGAGCGGATCGCCGCCGGCCTGGCCGAGCTGACCAGGGCAGGCATCACCGTCAACGAGTTCTCCCTCGGCCAGCCCAGCCTGGACGAGGTGTTCCTGGCCCTCACCGGCCATCCCGCCGAGGCCGAGTCCGAGTCCGAGGCCGACACGAAGAACGAAGAGGAGAAGGTGGCGTGAGCACCACGTCCGTCCCCACCACCACGACCAACGGCGCCGAGCCGGCGATCAGCGAGACGACGCTACGGGCGGCCCTGTCGACCCGCGCCCGGCCGCCCCGCCCCTCGGCCCTCTCCGCGTCCGTCACCTTCGGCTGGCGGGCGCTGCTCAAGATCAAGCACGTCCCCATGCAGCTGTTCGACGTGACGATGTTCCCGATCATGTTCACGCTGATGTTCACGTACCTCTTCGGCGGCGCGCTGGCCGGGTCGCCGCGGGAGTACCTGCAGGACCTGCTGCCCGGCATCCTCGTGATGACCGTCACGATGATCACCGTGTACACCGGCATGGCGATCAACACCGACATCACGAAGGGCGTGTTCGACCGGTTCCGCTCGCTGCCGATCTGGCGGCCCGCGGTGCTGGTGGGGATGCTGCTGGCCGACGCGGCCCGCTACGCGATGGCGTCGCTGGTGGTGATCGTGCTCGGCGTGGCGTTGGGCTTCCGCCCCGACGGCGGGCCGCTGGGCGTGCTGCTTGCGGTGGGGCTGATCCTGGTGTTCTCGTTCAGCCTGTCGTGGGTCTGGACGTCGATGGGGATGAAGCTGCAGACCCCGGAGAACGTGATGCAGACCAGCATGATGGTGCTGTTCCCGCTGACCTTCGCGAGCAACGTCTTCGTCGACCCCGCCACCATGCCGGGCTGGCTGCAGGCGTTCGTGAAGGCCAACCCGATCACCCACCTCACCAGCGCCTCCCGCGACCTGATGCACGCGAACGTCGACGGCATGGAGATCGTGTGGGTGCTCGCCTGGAGCGCCGCGCTGGTGCTGATCTTCGCCCCGCTGACGATGCGGATCTACCAGGCCGAGCAGTAGCTCCTCAGCCCTGGGCCCTCACCCCCACAGCGCCTCGTCGAGGTGGCGGGTGAGGGGCCAGGCGCCGTCGGAGGTGTTGGCGACGACCGTGTGGGTCGTGCCGTCGGCCGGGTCGTGCACCGTGCGGAACGACACGCCGGCGTCGTAGCCCTCGAGCATCACCCGGTCGGCCTGGGGGTGCAACCAGAAGCCCAGGCCGTAGCGCATCTTCGCCTCGGGGACGTCGCTGCGGGGGCGCACCATCTCGGCGGCGGTCGCCGGGGCCACCACGCCCCCGGTGGACAAGGCCCGCCACAGGGCGGCGACGTCGGCGGCAGTGGAGTGGATGCCGCCGTCGCCGCTCCCCCGCACCGGCAGGTGGAGGACGTTCGTGCGCAGGCCGTCGGGGGTGAGGTAGCCGAGGGCGATGCACCGGTCGGGCTCGTCGGAGCGCAGGAACGCCGTGTCGCCGAGGCCGGCGGGCTCGCACACCCGTCGCCGCACCAGGTCGTGGAAGCCGACGCCGGTGGCCCGCTCGGCGAGCAGCGCCAGCACGACGTAGCCCCCGTTGCAGTAGGCGAAGCGCTCGCCGGGCGTCGTGACCTGGGGGTGGCCGTCGAGCACGGGCAGGTACTGCTCGGTGTCGGCCAGCTCGTGGACGGGGACGGGCAGCACGTGGTCGGCGATGTCGCCGCCGTCGCCCTCGGGGAGGTAGTCGCCGATCCCGGACCGGTGGGCCAGCAGGTGCTCCACGGTGACGGCGTCGTCGATCAGCGGCAGGTCCGGGCCGAGCAGGGAGCGGGCGGTGGTGTCGAGCCCGAGGTGACTGTCCTCGACGAGGCTCATCACGGTGAGCGCGGTGAGGCCCTTGCCGCCGCTGGCGATGCCGAACCGCGTGTCGACGGTGTTGGCGATGCCGTGGCCGCGGTGGGCCCACCCGAGGGCGGCGGCCAGCGGCGGCCGCCCGGGGAGGTCGACCCGCACGACGCCCGAGAAGCCGGTCTCCCGGGCGACGCGGTCGATCGACGCCGCCAGGCCGGGGTCGCTCACGGGACGAGGACGACCTTGCCGGACACCCGGCGTTCGGCAAGGTCGGTGAGGGCCTGGGCGGCCTGGTCGAGGGGGTACGCCGTGGGCTCGACCGGGTGGAGGCGGCCGGCGGCGACCACCGCGAGCAGGTCGGCCAGCAGCTCGTCGTGGGCCTCGGGCTGCTGCATCGTCCAGGCGCCCCAGTCGACGCCGACGACCGTACGGTTGTTGAGCAGCACCTGGTTGGCGGGCAGCCGGGGGATCTCACCGCTGGCGAACCCGATCACCAGGTAGCGACCGCCCACCCGCAGCGCCCGCAACGCCGACTCGGCCAGCGGCCCGCCGACGGGGTCGACCACCAGATCGATGCCACCGCCCGACAGCTCACGGGCCCGGACCTTCACGTCCTCGCTGCGGGTGTCGATGCCGGCCTCGGCGCCCGCCGCGAGCGCCCGGTCGAGCTTGTCGGCCGACGACGCCGCCGCGATCGCCCGCAGGCCCAGGGCCCGGGCCACGTCGATCGCCGCCAGCCCGATGCCGCCCCCGGCGCCCAGCACCAGGACCGTCTCACCGGGCTCGACGACCGTACGCCGGGTGAAGGCGAAGAGCATCGTGGCGTAGGACTGCACCAGCGTCGCCGCCTGCCCGAACGACAGGCCGTCGGGCAGCGACACCAACGACGCCACGCCCGCCACCACCTGCTCGGCGTAGCCGCCCAGGCCCAGCTGCACCATCACCCGGTCGCCCACGGCCACCCCGGCGGCGTCGGCGTCGGTGCCCTCCCCCAGCGCCGCGACCACCCCCGCCACCTCGCTGCCCGGCGTGAACGGCGTCGGCGGCTTGATCTGGTACAGCCCCTGCACGAACAGCCCGTCGACGAAGTTCACACCCGCCGCCGCCACGTCGACCAGCACCTGCCCGGCCCGCGGCACCGGCGGGTCCTCGTCGACCACCTTCAGCCCGCCCAGGTCCCCCACGGCCTCGCACACGACGCGTCGCATGAC